>NZ_JBFRPJ010000084.1:0-18352 GCF_041471945.1 Vibrio sp. 10N.261.51.A4 | reverse complement strand
CAAAGTGTGCTCGCGCCCTGTTCATACTCCAATGTCAGCTTATCAAGATCGTGCTTCGACTTATCAGGTACGACGGTGTAGGTATAATCGTTATCTTGCAGCCACGTTTCCATAGTATTTAAAAACCCTTCACGTGTTTCAGCGTCTTTAACGATAACAACATCAACTTCAGTCGTAGGTTCTGGAATCGCGCTCCCAGTGTAACGAGGGGCTCCACAACCAGCCAAAATTAAAACCGAAAGCGATAATAGTAGGTATTTTTTCACGTTATATATCCATTAACAGTTAACTGCGTGAATGATACCACATCAAAAAAATGACATATTATATAAGCAAAGGTTAATCAGACATTCCTTGTTACATAAGGCACTAAAAAACTGCGAAAGAAAACGCGAAGGCTATGGGTCTCCTTTGATGAACATTTAAATCATCGCATCATTGAATGCATCACAAGGGATATCATGGAAAAGACACTTCAAACCAAACTGGCGACTAGCCTACTACTGCTGAGAATCGGCATTTTTATCGTCTTCTTATTCTGGGGCTTGGATAAGATCCTTGTCCCTGAGCACGCGACAAAAGTACTGTCTGGCTTTTACGGCATCGACATCTCGAACAATGCGATGATGGCTCTGGGTGTCGCGCAGCTCGGATTTTTAGGCGCATTCGTTGTAGGCATGTGGAAAAAGTACACCTACGGAGCCATTTTGGTCTTGCATGCAGGCTCAACTTTCGCCTCTTTTGGAAAATACATGGACCCGTTCAACAACCTACTGTTCTTCGCCTCTTGGCCAATGCTCGCAGCCTGTATCGCAATCTTCTTACTTCGCAATTACGACACTTACAGCGTGTCCAACTAACACAAAGGGCGCCGTTATTGGCGCCCTGTTTGGTTGGGTTGATTCTTAAACGTTTGTTAGCCTAAGCAAACTGAAATTCCCCACCATGCTCTTCTATTATAAATGAAAGGTCTTGTGCGGCATTTTGGAATATTTCTTGGATGATTCCTTGAATACCATACCACTGTTGAGACAACTGATAATCAGAATGTATGGTGTCATCAGAAAAATCAACGCCGCCCAAGTGAGCAACCTTGGCTAAACCAAAGACTAAATCAAAAGTAATGGGCTCACCTAAACGATGTGCTAACCTGTTTCTGATACGATTCATTTCGATCAAAAAATCAGCCATTGATTGCCAAATTAAACCGCGATTAAGCGCTAACTTAACCTTATTAGGAAAACTCATGTTAAATGGGTTTATCTTCTCACTATCATCAAGCTTCAACTCTATTAATTGAACTAATACTGACTCAAGCAATAAATGACCTGTTAGATATGCACCCAACTCAGTGTTGTTGAACAATTCGAGAATGTGCTCAAGATTTGGTGTTTCTCTGTCTTCCCAAATGTTATCTGTCATATAGACTCACTTACTATTGGATTAGGCAAACGCCGCGTTAAGGTATAAGCAACCCAATACCTTAGCGTCCGCATAATACCTTAAACACATAAACCAACGCATAGTAAAAATGCCACGTGTTGCGAATCACTCTTAAGCAACTTGTTATACCGCTTGATTGAGGCTAAAATGACCAAAATAAAGACCACTTAAGAGACCTATTAAATGACCACTAGAATTTTAGCCGATGTTGCTGCAAGCATTACTGAGTTGAAAGCTAACCCTATGAAAGTTGCAACTAGTGCTTACGGTGAACCTGTTGCTGTACTGAACCGAAATGAGCCAGCATTTTATTGCGTACCAGCCGAAGCGTACGAAATGATGATGGACAGACTCGAAGATCTTGAACTACTAACTATTGCGAAAGAGCGTGAATCTGAAGAGAGTATTTCGGTAAATATTGATGACCTATAAACTCGACTTTAAAAAGAGTGCACTCAAAGAGTGGAAAAAGCTTGGCTCAACGCTTCAACAACAATTTAAGAAAAAGCTAATCGAGCGTTTAGATAACCCGCATGTTCCGGCTTCAAAACTCTCTGGAGCTGACAACATGTATAAGATTAAGCTGCGCCAATCGGGCTACCGTCTCGTCTACAAAGTCGAAGACGATGTCATCATTGTAACCGTCTTAGCAGTCGGAAAACGGAAAACGCGAACGTAGCGATGTTTACCGTAAAGCTATGAAAAGGTTAGATGATTGATTGCGGTATCGCCTGCATAACACGTTTGCTACGATACAGACTTAGCTGAATTTTACTGCCTTAATCACTGAAACTAAAGACAAACTGACAACGCCGAGTGTAGCAAATCGTGTTGATGCATTTGTTATGTTTACTTTCTTGGCCATGGATGATCAGGCTCAACATGGATCATAGGCTTACCATCGCCAGAACCATGTCCTTGACTGCGATCTTTTCCATTTGGATTGCCGCGCCATTGATCTTTACCTGAATCACCACGAGAACCTTTGCCTCTATTCGTGTCTTTAACTGAGTCGTTACTTGGTTTCTTTGCCATACTAAAGTCCTTCAGGAATATAAAAGCTATCGGCAGGGTAAGCCAATTCAACCTCATTGGTACATTTCTTTTTCACTTTCTTATTCTCGGTACTTTCAGGTGTTTTACTGATTAATACCGCATGTTTGTCCATTATTTGCTGCAATTTCTCTTTGTGACATTCGTTATATCCTCTATCTGTACTCATCCTTACTTTCAGTTGTAGTAATTCGTATGACAAGGATCTATATTCGCTCAAGACTTCTTCATATAAGCGAACTTTGTTTGTAATTTTTAAAATAGGTTTAGCTACAGATATTACAGCAGAAATGCTCAAAAAGGATTGCCAAAAGTAATCACCTACCCCTTCCTTCCATAATGTTAAACTAGCTATTGCTGATGTTGATGCTGTAGCCGCAATGGCAAATTCCATACCATTATTTACGCGGACATATTTTTGTAACCTATATCCAAAGTACTTTTCATTTAACTTTGCGGTCCGCAACAAATCATAAACTTCCCAAACTGGATGATCTTTTTTCAAGTTACCTCCTGTAAACATAACAGCTATATTAGACAGAATAATTCTGCATTTTGTCCCCGAAACAATTCTGTCTAGTTTCCAAGACACACTACACTTAGTCTAATAACTCATTTAATAACATTATCTTACCTACTTATCTTCGTATCAAACATGACGAAAAGCAGAAATTTTCCATATAGTTTCTGCAAAATGCAGAAAACTCCCCAATATGTGAGTAAACCGCAGCTCGATAATGAATAGTCATATCTTTGAATATCGTGTTTTCAAACAAAAACGCCGACGTAATTGTCGGCGCTTAACTCTTGGTATTAATAGGTGAGATCTAGTAACTACTTCGCCATGGTGCTCAAAAACTCGGCTTCGAACTCTTCATCGGCTTCTCGGGTTAGGCATTCCACCAGCCATTCGATGCTTTGATGGTCGAGCTTACTGTTCACCACGAAGGCCTGCTTTACACCAGACTGACCCAGCTTGGCAGAGCCGTAGTTCTTGAATGATTTATTGCCGTGGTAATGGAGTGATTTGATCGCCTCCGCGTTAGGTTCTGGCAAGGCATCGAGGGTGTTGGCAAGCTGAATCACCAACTCCATTGGGTTCTTAGATGATGAGATGCGATACAGAAAACCGCCCTCCACTCTTTGGCGCACCCAGTAATCAAATCCGCTGCAATCCATCACCTTGTCACTGACCAGTGCGGCTTCACTGCGATAACCACACGGCTCTACCACGACAGGTGTGTGTTTGAACTCTGGCTGGCCTGATGCAGCATCGGTATGAGGCAAGATCAAGTCACACGGCTTACTGTCTTTGGCGGTCGGTGCGTTCCAGTGAATCGGCATGAAGACTTGTTCACGGCGCATCTCTTTGGTCACCACTAAGCGCGCTTGGCATTCACCTTGTGCGCTGCGCACTTTCACCACTGGATTAATAGTCGCGTGGTTGAACGCATCTAGCCCAAACTCATCCAAGTTTAGTTCCGAAACCGTATCTGGGTGCATGGCGACAAAGGGTTCTGGGGTGTGTTCACCTAAACCTGCCGCCAAGCCTGTGCGGCTCATGGTGTGCCATTGGTCTCGGATTCGACCTGTGTTCATGATTAGCGGGAATTCCAGGCTGGTATCGGCAATCGGTTTGTCGTGCTCGACTGCAATAAACTGCGCTTTGCCAGACTCTGTAAAGAACTCACCATTGGTGAACATGCGTTGCTCAATGATCTCTGGTTGATACTCTAATACTGGCCATTGCTGTGGAGTGAGTTCGCCATAACCTTTCTCATCCAGTTGTGTGAGTCCAATTAAGCACAAGTCTCGCGCTTTACCTGTTTCATTGCCGAGCGCAGTCATCTCGCAATACTCTTTGAAGATCTCACCTTCGTGGCGGAACTCAAATTGCTCTTTGAATCCCATTTTTTGTGCGACTTCTTTTAGAATCCACCAATCGGGTTTGGCTTCCCCTGGGCTTGGTAAAACACGGCGTTGACGTGAGATTCGGCGTTCAGAGTTGGTCACAGTACCCGACTTCTCGCTCCACCCTTGCGCGGGCAGCACCACATCGGCCAAGCGAGTGGTTTCCGTATCGGCAATACAATCAGACACCACCACAAATTGGCACTTCTCTAATGCCGCTTTGATCTTTTCGCTATCAGGCAGGCTCACGACTGGGTTAGTCGCCATGATCCACACGGCTTTGATTTTGCCTTCATTCATGGCATCAAACAGGTCAATCGCTTTTAAGCCCGCATGTGTGGCTAAGCTGTCGGTTTGCCAGAACGCGCTGACGGTTTGGTGTGATTGCGGGTCACCAAATTCAAAGTGCGCGGCTAAGGTATTGGCTAAACCGCCCACCTCACGCCCACCCATCGCGTTCGGCTGACCCGTTACAGAGAATGGCCCCATGCCCGGTTTACCAATTTTCCCGGTGGCTAAATGGCAATTAATAATGGCATTCACCTTGTCACACCCTTGTGTCGATTGGTTCACGCCTTGGGAGTAAATGGTCAGCACCTTCTCGTTCGATGCAAACAAACTGTAGAACTGTTTTAGCTGCTGCTCTGTTAACCCTGTGAGCTCAGGAACGCTTTTTTCGCCCCAGCCCGATTCGGTATAACCTGACTCTGTATAACGGTACTGAGTCGCAGATCGAATCGATTCAGTAAAGCCTTGGGTGTGGTTTTCTATGTAGTCTGCATCTAGCTTGTCGTTATCGTCGAGATAGCCCAATAAACCATTGAACAACGCGACGTCTGAGCCTGATTCCAATGCCAAGTGAATGTCTGCAATTTCACAGGTGTCGGTATAACGCGGGTCGATGACGATGACTTTCAATGCAGGGTTAGCTTGTTTCGCGGCTCTTAGCCTTTGGAAAAGTACCGGGTGACACCATGCTAGGTTGGAGCCTGTAATCACGACTAGATCGGCTTGCTCGAGATCTTCGTAGCAAACCGGTACTGTGTCTGCGCCAAATGCTCGCTTATGCCCGACCACGGTTGAAGCCATACACAACCTAGAGTTACTGTCGATGTTGCCACTACCAATGAAGCCTTTCATCAGTTTATTGGCAACATAATAGTCTTCGGTAAGCAGCTGACCAGATACATAGAACGCAACCGAATCGGCCCCATATTCTTCGATGGTTTGATTGAATTTGTCTGCGACCAACTGAGTGGCACTGTTCCAATCTAGCTCTTGTTTTTGCTCATTCTGAATATGAGCAGGCTGTGTAAGACGACCTAAAGGTGTGACGGTGTCGCCGAGCGCAATCCCTTTAGTACATAGCTTTCCATAGTTTGATGGATGATCTTTATCACCACGTACTTCTAGTTTTCCTAGCGATGTCGGTCTCGCTTCTATTCCACACCCTACACCACAATAAGCACAGGTCGATTTTATCCAGCCGTTATTTGAATCGGTCATCCGTTTCTCGCTCAATTATCCATAATTGTAATAAGTGAAAACAAGCAAATAACACGCCACTTAATAGCAGTTGATGAATAGTAAGTAATTTAATTTAAAAACAACAACTTAATAAAAACACAAATATCAGTAATGAACCAATTAGAACTTAACCAAGATAGAAACTTAATTTTTGCACCATCTTGCTGAAAGTTGCACCACAAAGGCTCATTTATATAAATCTAACAAAAATTTTACATACCACTTTAGGGGTAATTACGTGCTACCTCTATTTTTTAAACCACTGAAAATTATAAGTTAATTTTTATTTAAATGAACGAAACGTAATCTGGCATCCTCCTTGCTCCACTAAAAACCAAGACTTAGAAAAAACATTTTTGTTTTTCTTGATGATTATGAATTGAGTGGAATCTCAACCCGGTATTCATCTGCTAACGACTAGAAATTAGATGCTAGTGATGGTGACGCCGAGAATAAGGAATGGATTATGAGCAAGAAGAAAATCGTCGTTGTTGGTAACGGCATGGTTGGACACAAATTTATCGACAACATCCTGCAATCAGAGAGTGATGAGTTTGATGTGATTACTTTTAGTGAAGAGCCAAGGCTGGCCTACGACCGTGTTCAGCTAACGGCTTACTTTAATGGTAAAAGCGCTGATGACCTGTCATTGACCAGTGAAGAGTATTACCAAAGCAACGGCGTGAACTACTTGTTGAACCAGAAGGTTGCCAAGCTAGACACCGCCAATCAACAAGTCATCACTGAAAGTGGTCACGTTGAAAGTTACGACAAGCTAATCTTGGCGACGGGCTCTTTCCCTTTTGTTCCCCCTATTCCCGGTAACGACCAAGAACACTGTCACGTTTATCGCACCATCGAAGACTTAGACGCCATCGAGCTTTCAAGCAAAGGCAGCAAATCTGGCGTGGTGATTGGTGGTGGTCTGCTTGGCTTAGAGGCCGCAAACGCAGTCAAAAACCTTGGCTTAGAAACCCATGTGGTTGAATTTGCTCCACGCCTGATGGCCGTTCAGTTAGATGACGGTGGCGGCGCCCTACTGCGCAGAAAGATTGAAGACCTTGGTGTGCAAGTTCATACCGAGAAAGCGACCTCTGAAATAGTCGACGGAGAAAACGCTCGCTACCGCATGAACTTCGCAGACGGCACCCACTTAGAAACCGATATGATCGTATTCTCTGCCGGTATTCGCCCTCAAGATGAGCTAGCAAGAAGCTCTGATGTCGAGATTGGCGAGCGTGGCGGTATTGTGATCAACAATCACTGTCAAACCAATATCGACAACGTTTACGCCATTGGAGAATGTGCCCTTTGGGATAACAAGATCTTCGGCTTAGTGGCTCCCGGTTATTCGATGGCAAAAATCGCGGCTTCGCATATTGTCTCTGACGGTACTGACGACGCTGCATTTACGGGCGCAGACATGAGCACCAAACTCAAACTGCTTGGCGTCGATGTGGCCAGTATTGGCGAAGTACACGGCAAGACGGAAGGCGCTCAATCGTATACCTACAACGATGAAATTGAACAAGTTTATAAGCGCCTGATCATCTCGGCAGACGGCACAAAGATTGTCGGTGCCGTATTGGTCGGTGATGCAGAAGCCTACGGTTCGCTACTGCAAATCAAGCAAAACGATATGCCCCTTCCTGAAAACCCATCGGTATTGATTTTACCTAACGTGGCCGATGATTCTGGCTCTGCAATGGGTGTTGAAGCTCTGCCTGATAGCGCTGTGATCTGTTCATGTTTTGATGTGACCAAAGGCGATATTAAAGAGGCCGTTTCAGCTGGCTGCACCACGATGGCTGCATTGAAAGAAACCACGAATGCTTCAACAGGTTGTGGCGGTTGTTCTGCCCTTGCGAAACAGGTTCTCGATAGCGAGCTAAGTAACCTAGGTGTGGAAGTCTCTAACGATATCTGTGAGCACTTTGCTTATTCTCGCCAAGAGCTTACCGACATCATTCGCGTCAACAAAATCAAGACCTTCGACGAGCTGTTAGATTCTCACGGCAACGGATTGGGCTGTACTGTGTGTAAACCGGCTGTCGGTTCGATTCTGGCTTCGTACTGGAACGATTACATCCTTGAAGATCAACATATCGAGCTGCAAGACACCAATGACATCTACCTTGGCAACATGCAAAAAGACGGCACTTACTCGGTAGTTCCGCGTATTGCTGGCGGTGAAATCACTCCAGATAAATTGATTGTTTTAGGCGAAGTCGCTAAAGAGTTCGACCTGTACACCAAAATCACGGGCGGTCAGCGTGTCGACTTGTTTGGCGCACAGCTTAACGAACTGCCTATCATCTGGAAAAAGCTGATTGATGCAGGTTTTGAAACGGGCCACGCCTACGGTAAATCGGTTCGTACCGTGAAATCTTGTGTCGGTAGCACTTGGTGTCGATACGGCGTCGACGACAGTGTTGGCTTAGCGATTCGACTTGAGAACCGCTACAAAGGCCTGCGTTCACCACACAAGATCAAGTTTGCGGTTTCAGGCTGTACTCGTGAATGTGCAGAAGCCCAATCGAAAGACATTGGTGTTATCGCCACCGACAAAGGTTGGAACCTCTACATCTGTGGTAACGGCGGTATGCGTCCTCGTCATGCTGACCTATTCGCCACTGATTTAGACGAAACCACACTCCTTAAATACATCGACCGCGTTTTGATGTTCTACACACGTACCGCAGACCGCTTACAGCGTACATCGGTATGGATGGAGAACCTCGAAGGCGGCATTGAATACCTCAAGCAAGTCGTAATTGAAGACAAGCTCAACGTAGCTGAAGAACTCGAAGCGGACATCGCACTCAACATCGAGAAGTACCAGTGTGAATGGAAAACCACCATTGAAAACCCTGAGAAGATGAAGCGCTTCCAGCACTACATCAACAGTGAAGAAATGGACACTAGCCTCTCTTTCATCAAAGAGCGAGAGCAGCGTTTTCCTAAGCCGAGCTTGAGTGATGCTTCGAATTCAAAACGCGATGAAAAGCTCGCTAAAGCAGACCAAATCGAAGTGACTGAGGTTTCATAAATTTCATCAGGTTCATCAGGTTCATCAATAAAAAAATAAAAACTCAATTTTAGACTAGGAGAAAGTCATGGAAAATTGGACAACCGTATGCAGCACCAGCGATCTAACCCCAAACGGGGGAATTTGCGCCAAAGTAGACGATAACCAAGTGGCTATTTTTTACTGCAAGCGCAGCGACACGCTTTATGGGCTCTCTAATTACGACCCTATCGGCAAGGCGAATGTGATGTCACGTGGTATAATTGGTTCATTAAGCGGAGAACCTTACGTGGCCTCACCCTTATACAAGCAGCATTACCACTTAGAAACTGGCGAATGTCTTGAACAGCCTGAGCTCAAGCTCGTGAAATTTGAAGTTCGCAAACAAGGAGAACAAGTTCAAGTTCTCGCACCACTTGCTATCGCCAGTTAACTAAACCGCCGACACCATCATGCAAACGCTTATTAGCGTGCGCAATTTCGGCACAGGGTTTATGCACATTAAAAGCGTTCTAAGTTCGGAAGTAACGCAGGTGCACAAACCGGGTAATTTTCCAGATTTAAAGGATTTAAACCATGGATAACACTAAATTTTCGCTGCTTTCATTTACGAGTAAGATGAAGGTCTTACACCTAAGCTGGATGGCTTTTTTCATTACCTTTGTTGTGTGGTTCAACTTTGCCCCACTACTGCAAATGGTAAAAACTACGCTTGGTCTTTCTACTGAAGAGATCAAAACACTGCTTATTCTCAACGTTGCATTGACCATTCCGGCGCGTGTCGCCATTGGTATGTTAACCGACCGATACGGCCCAAGATTGGTCTACTCTTCGCTACTCGCTGTCTGTTCAATCCCTTGTTTTATGTTTGCTATGGCAGACTCTTTCATTCAAGCGGCGATTGCTCGTTTCCTATTAGGCTTCATTGGTGCTGGCTTCGTCGTTGGTATTCGCCTTGTGTCTGAGTGGTTCCCACACAATGAACTGGGTACGGCTGAAGGTATTTACGGTGGCTGGGGTAACTTCGGTTCAGCAGCGGCAGCATTCACGCTTCCAACTCTGGCTTTAGCGTTTGGTGGTGAAGACGGCTGGCGTTATGCGGTCGGTATTACTGGCGTAATGAGCTTAGCGTTCTCGTTTGTGTTCTACAAAAACGTAACGGATACACCAAAAGGTTCTACTTACTTCAAACCAGCTCAAGTAACAGCGATGGAAGTGACATCAAAGGGTGACTTTTTCTTCCTACTTATTATGAAGATCCCAATGTATGCCGCACTAGCGCTACTGACATGGAAGCTATCACCAACCAACATCAACATGCTATCTGACATGGCGGTTTACTCCGTATATGCAGGTTTGGCTGCACTTTACGTGTACGAAGTGTCGCAAGTTTGGAAGGTAAATAAGAACGTATTTAAAGAAGAAGTGCCAGAGATTCACAGATACAAATTCAAGCAAGTTGCTGTGTTGAACGTGTTGTATTTCGCGACATTTGGTTCTGAACTGGCTGTAGTTTCTATGTTGCCATTGTTCTTCTCTGAAACCTTTGAATTAACGCCGGTTCTTGCGGGTATGGTTGCATCAGCTTATGCCTTTATGAACCTAATGTCTCGCCCAGGTGGCGGTTGGATTTCAGACAAATTCGGTCGTAAACCAACACTGCTTATTCTGACGATTGGTCTCGCTGTCGGTTACTTTGCAATGGGTCAAGTAGACAGTACATGGCCAGTATGGCTAGCGGTTGTTGCTGCAATGGCGTGTTCTTTCTTCGTACAAGCCGGTGAAGGTGCGGTGTTTGCAACAGTACCTCTGATTAAGCGTCGTATGACAGGTCAAATTGCAGGTATGACGGGTGCTTACGGTAACGTGGGTGCGGTGGTTTACCTAACGGTACTTTCATTCGTAAGTTACCAAACCTTCTTCTTAGTGATTGCAGGAACAGCGGTACTAGGCTTCGTTACTCTGATGTTCATGGAAGAGCCTAACGGCCAAATTGCTGAAGTGAATGACGACGGTAGCGTGACCTTGATTAACGTATCGAGTTAACCACTCATTGAATCGGGAGTAGTACCGAGGTGTGTATCACCACTTTGGTACTGCGTTCAAAGGCTCTGCATTCGCTAGAGCTTTTGTTCTTTCTCAGATGTGCTCTCAAGCAAATGAGAAGACGCCAGTTAAGAAGAAGACCAGTTATGACAATTTCATTCAGCCAAGGGCAAGTCGTCACGCCAGAATCCCATAACCAACTGACTTTGAAGTTTGGTGGTTATTCGAATAAAGGCATACGTGATGAAAATCAAGACGCCATTATTGTAAAGCACCCCAAAACTCGTACTGAGCAAGAGTTGAAAGGCAGTGTTGCCTGTATTGCAGACGGGGCTAGTTGCAGTGAACACGGCCAGAAAGCCAGTCACACTAGCGTGATGCAGTTTATCGACGACTATTACGCCACGCCAAATAGCTGGAGCATTCAACGTTCGGCACAAAAGGTCTTAACCTCACTCAATTCTTGGCTCTTCAACACGTCTGTTTCTAATATCCATCCTGCACAACAAGTTAACCACAATGCTCTCGTTTCGACGTTCAGCAGCGTGATACTCAAATCGAACACCGCGCATATATTCCACGTTGGCGACAGTCGCATTTACTTACTAAGAGATGGAGAATTACGCCAACTGACCCGCGACCACACCCGTAAAAATATGGGACAGAAGCATTATCTTACACGCGCCTTAGGCATGGACAACCAACTCAACGTTGACTATCAAACCCTGCCTATCAAGAAAAACGACTGCTTTATCCTGACATCTGATGGCGTGCACGAGTTTGTATCTCCCAACACCTTCAAAGAACACATCGATAAACCCGGAGCGGATTTCGAATACGCAGCGCAAACCATCTGTAACACCGCTTTAAGCCACAATAGCTCAGACAACGTGAGCTGCTTGATTGTGCAAGTCAGCCATCTGCCTAAACCTTCGCTGATTGAATTCCATGAGAAGCTGGCTAAACGGGCAATCCCACCCGCTTTAAAGCTCGGGCAAAGTATCGACAACTTCATGGTACTTGAGGTGTTGTATGCAGGTTCAAGAAGCCATGTGTATCGTGTGATGCAGAAAGAGACACAAACCGAGTTCGTGCTGAAAGTCCCTTCCGTTCAATATCACGATAGCCCTTCGCAACTCAGAGCTTTCTTTAATGAACAATGGGCGGGGATCTTGTTAAAAAACAAGAGAGTAATGAAGGTTTACCCGACGCCAGAGAACTCGCAATTCTTATACCAAATCTGCGAATGGGTAGAAGGTATCACCCTAAGACAATGGATGTACGACAACCCAAAACCGTCACTCAATGAAGTGCGCGACATACTAGAAAAAATCACACAAGGCATTCGAGTATTACAACGTGCAGACATGGTGCACCGAGACTTAAAACCGGAAAACATCATGATTCAAAGTGATGGTGAGGTAAAAATCATCGACCTTGGTGCGGTGTTAGTGAGAGGCCTTGAAGAGGGAGAGCTCACCGACAAAGACGACACACCATTAGGCGCGGTCAATTACATAGCGCCAGAGACCATCAAGCACAACACGGCCACCACAAGCTCGGATCTGTTCTCTATCGCCGTGATCGGCTATGAGATGCTAACAGGTGGATTGCCCTACTCTGAAATGACTGCACAATCGCTTAAGCAATCTCGTCATCATCAGTGGGAATACCAACCCATCACTCAGAAACGAGCGGACTTACCAAGCTGGGTGGATTTGGTGTTACAAAAAGCCTGCGCGGAGTCGCCAAGCGAACGTCATCAAGTGTTGGGGGATTTTGTGGCAGACCTTTACACACCAAACCAAAGCTTGGTCAAAAGCAAAGCCAAGCAACCTTTGATAAACCGAAACCCGATCCAGTTTTGGAAAGTGTTGGCTTTGTTGCTCGGCATTGTTGCCATTGTAGAGTTGGGCTTATTGCTTAGTTCAAGCTAGGTGTTCAAGTTAAATCCAAGTTCGAGTTAATTCCAAGCTCGAGCTAGCCTCGTTTTACTAAGCTTCTTGGCACTAGCTCAATGCCCGCTTGGTAACGTTTAGCAGACGCGTTCAAAGCCAAAGCAAAGGCGCTGTCTGCAATCACTTCGAATTGCTGTGGCAGTGAGTGGACTTTAAAAGGTAAGAAATCCAATAAACGATTATCACCAAAGGTTGCCAGCTTTACTTGGCTGATCAGTTCTGGCTTTTCAACCATCACATCCAACACACCTTCTAGTAAGGTATAAGACATAGTGACAATGGCATCGGGCACTGTGCCTTTGGCAATCCAACCCTCAAAAATCTCACGCCCTGATTCTCGGTCAAAGTGCTCACCATAACCCACAACCATCGGCTTGTTTTCGGTTAACCCTGTTTGTTGAGTATGTGCTTTATTCGCCGCTTCAAAACCCAACTGACGTTCACGTGAAATGTTCAGATCAGGCAGTGCACCAATCAAACCAACACTATGAATACTGTCATCAAGAATCGAATGCGTCAGTTCAAATGCAGCTTCGAAATCTTCACTGATCACACAGGCAAAGTGCTCATCATCTAAAGGACGGTCAATCGCAATAACGGGTGTGCCTGAGTTTTGCAACTTCAAGTAGAACTCATTGGCGTCTGGCATTGAGCTCGCCACCAGCAAGGCATCAATACGACGGGTTACCAAGGCTTCAGCGACCTTTCGCTCGGTTTCAGCGTCATCATCTGAGCAACCAATCAAAATCTGATAGCCCACTTTACGTGAGTTCTGCTCTATCAATTTTGCTAAACGCGCGTAACTGCTGTTTTCCAGATCAGGAATAATCAAACCAAATGAACGGCTGTTACCAGCGCGCAGCGAGGAAGCAGCATGGTCTGGTCGGTAGTTATACTCTTCCACCACTGCCATCACTTTCTGCTGTGTCTTTTCACTGATTCTGTATTTCTGCGCCTTGCCATTGATCACATAACTGGCTGTCGTTTTCGACACACCGGCTAGTTTGGCAATCTCATCTAGTGTCATATGGGTGACCTGTATTTTGTGCGTAGGATCATATAACCAATCTTCTGATCCTTGGATTAGTTGAATTATATGCTGAATCGATTCAGTATAAAAGCTGAAAGGATTCAGCAAAATCTGAAAAGTGACTTCAATCATCCTTTTGAATGGATTGAGCGTCATTTGTCGTGATTCAGCTTCTTGTTGTTAACGAAACTGGAATTACGACACGCAGCAAAACTATTTTGAAAACCAAAATCGGCTTTGCTGAATTTTTTTACACCGAATGCTGAACCGATTCAGCAAGCATAAAGCAGCGGGCAAATATTGCTCTAGACTGAATCGTAGCGATACACAAATTCTCAAGCGATACGCTAAAGAGGCACCATGCTTAAATTATCAAAATCTGACATCACTCTAGGCCAAACTGCCGAAGACAAATTCAAAGCAATCCAAAACATTGCTGGCGACCTGGCAGCTAAAGGTTTAGTTGACTCTGGTTACGTTGAAGGAATGCTGAACCGTGAAAACCAGAACTCTACGTTCCTAGGTAACGGCATCGCGATTCCTCACGGAACGACGGATACTCGTAGCCTAGTAAAAGAGACAGGCGTTGCGGTACACCACTTCCCTGAAGGTATTGATTGGGCAGACGGCAACCGTGTTTACGTAGCAATTGGTATTGCAGCGAAATCTGACGAGCACTTAGGCATTCTTAAGCAACTAACAAAGGTTCTAGCGGCAGACGGTGTTGAAGAGAAATTAAAGCAAGCTAAATCAGAAGACGAAATCATCGCCCTACTTAACGGCGAAGTTCAGCTAGAAGCCGACCTAGACGCTTCTTTAGTTCAGCTACTGTTCCCTGCGAGCGACATGATTCAAATGTCTGCCGTTGCGGGTGGCCTACTTAAGAACACAGGTTGCACAGACAACGCATTCGTTGCTGACCTAGTAACAAAAACACCAACTCACCTAGGCCAAGGCCTGTGGTTGTTGGGCAGCGACAAAGGCGTAACACGCACTGGCGTATCTTTCGTTTCAACAGCGAACCATTGTGAATACGAAGGCACACCAGTGAAAGCATTAGTCGCATTCGCAGCTTGTAACAGCGCGCACCAATCTATTCTGGCAAACCTAAGCAAGATGGTTTTCTCAGGTAAACAGCAACAACTGTTAACAGCTGACGCAGCGCAAGTGATTGGCCTTCTGAAAGGTGAAGCGGTTTCTACAGCGTCTCAAGACGATGACAACTGCGCAGTATTCAAAATCAAAAACGCACACGGCCTGCACGCTCGTCCGGGCGCAATGCTAGTCGCTGAAGCGAAGAAGTTTGAATCAACAATCCGCGTTTCAAACCTAGATGGCGACGGAAAAGAAGTGAACGCGAAGAGCTTGATGAAAGTCATCGCACTTGGCGTTAAACACGGCCACCAGCTTCAGTTTGTTGCTGAAGGTGACGATGCAGCACAAGCACTTGAATCGATTGGTAAAGCTATCGCTTCAGGCCTTGGCGAAGGTTAAGGAGTCGATATGTCTGATAAACAAATCAAAGCCGTTACCGTAACGCTTAACCCTGCTCTAGACCTGACAGGCGCTATCGACGCACTAAATGTAGGTTCAGTTAGCCTAGTAAACAAAGGCTCTCTGCATGCAGCGGGCAAAGGCGTAAACGTCGCAAAAGTTCTTTCAGAGCTTGGCGCGAAAGTGACCGTAACAGGTTTCCTTGGTCGCAATAACGAAGAAGCGTTCTGCCAACTGTTTGAAGAGATGGGCGCAACTGACCGCTTCATCCGTGTTGATGGCGCAACTCGCATTAACGTGAAATTGGTAGAGAATTCAGGCCAAGTAAGCGACATCAACTTCCCAGGTGTTCCTGTTGATGCTGACGCGATTAAAGCGTTCGAAGAAACCTTGTTAGAACTGGCTGAAGACCACGAATACTTCGTGATTGCAGGCAGCTTGCCACAAGGCGTATCACCAGAGCTTTGCGCTTCTTGGGTACAACGCTTGCGTGACCTAGGTAAAAAGGTGCTATTTGATAGCAGCCGTGACGCACTCAAAGCCGGTATCAATGCGCAACCTTGGCTGATTAAGCCAAACGACGAAGAGCTGTCTCAGCTGTTCAACGCTGAACTAACTACACGCGACCAATGCCAACACGCAGGCCAAGCCCTAAGTGAAAAAGGCATCGATAACATCGTGGTATCACTTGGCGCAGAAGGCGTGATGTGGCTAAACCAAGGTGAATGGTTACATGCTCAACCGCCGCGTATGCAAGTGGTAAGCACAGTAGGCGCAGGTGACACATTAGTCGCAGGCCTTTGTTGGGGTCACATGCAGCAGATGCCAAAACCAGAACTTATTAAATTCGCAACCGCCCTATCTGCTCTAGCAGTTTCACAGGTAGGCGTGGGCATCACCAGCCAACAAGAGCTGGATTCAGTACTACAAAATATCCAATTACAGTCGCTTAGTGCTCCAACTAGCCAGTTAGACACAAGCAAATAGGACAAAAGGTTTATTATGAATATTACCATTATCACAGCTTGCCCTAGTGGCGTAGCAAACAGCATCATCGCAGCAGGCTTGTTAGAGCAAGCGACAAAAGCACTGGGTTGGAACGCCGCTATTGAGTGCCAATCAAGCGTGTTACCTGACTCAACCGTATCGCAAGACGCTATCGACAGCAGCGACGTTGTGGTTATCGCAGCTAACACCAACGTTGATAAAGCGCGCTTTGTCGGCAAGAAAGTGTACCAAGCGGCTATCTCTGAATGCACAGCAGATGCAAAAGCATTTCTTGAGAAAGCGGTAGCAGAAGCAACGGTATTAGACGCTTCTCAAGTTGAGACTACAGTGGAAGTTACTGGTACTTCTCCAGCGACAGGCAGCAAGAAGATCGTAGCGATTACCGCTTGTCCAACGGGTGTTGCACACACCTTTATGGCAGCTGAAGCGCTTGAAGCAGAAGGCAAACGCCTAGGTCACCAAATCAAAGTGGAAACTCGCGGCTCTGTAGGTGCGAAAAACCAACTGACAGACCAAGAAATCGCAGACGCTGATCTAGTTATCATCGCAGCAGATATCGACGTTCCTCTGGATCGTTTTAACGGCAAAGCGCTATACAAAACAACAACAAGCCCTGCTTTGAAGAAAACAAAGCAAGAGATGGAAAAAGCATTCGCAGAAGCTAAACCATACCAACACACAGCATCTTCAAATTCAGCGCCTGCTGACGAGAAGAAAGGCGTGTACAAGCACCTAATGACAGGTGTTTCTCACATGCTCCCTGTGGTTGTTGCGGGCGGTTTGATCATCGCATTGTCTTTCGTATTCGGTATCGAAGCGTTTAAAGAAGAAGGCACACTGGCAGCAGCACTGATGACTATCGGTGGTGGCTCCGCATTCGCACTGATGATTCCTGTTCTGGCTGGTTTCATTGCATTCTCAATTGCTGACCGTCCGGGTCTGGCTCCTGGTCTAATCGGCGGTATGCTGGCTAGCTCAACGGGTGCTGGTTTCCTAGGTGGTATCGCCGCAGGTTTCATTGCAGGTTACTCTGCTAAGTTCATTGCCGACAAGGTCCAACTTCCACAATCCATGGAAGCCCTCAAGCCAATCCTGATCATTCCGTTTATCGCGAGTTTGTTCACTGGTCTTGTGATGGTTTACATCGTGGGTGGCCCTGTTTCTGGCGTGATGAGCGCAATGACAACTTTCCTAAACAACATGGGAACGTCTAACGCGATTCTTTTGGGTGTGATTCTAGGCGCAATGATGTGTTTCGACCTTGGTGGCCCAGTAAACAAAGCAGCTTACACGTTTGGTGTTGGTCTATTGGCTTCGCAAACTTACGCACCAATGGCAGCTATCATGGCCGCAGGTATGGTTCCAGCTCTAGGTATGGGCCTTGCAACTTTCCTAGTGAAAGACAAGTTTGAAGCGGGCGAACGTGAAGCAGGTAAAGCATCATTCGTTCTTGGCCTATGTTTCATCTCTGAAGGCGCAATTCCATTCGCAGCGAAAGACCCAATGCGTGTTATCCCAGCTTGTATGGCAGGTGGCGCACTAACTGGTGCTCTATCAATGATGTTTGGTGCTCAGCTAATGGCTCCACACGGCGGTCTATTCGTACTACTGATTCCTGGTGCTATCTCTCCAGTTCTTATGTACCTAGTGGCGATTGCAGCAGGTACAGCGGTAACAGGCTTTGGTTACGCGGCTCTTAAAAAGATGAGTGACTCTAAGGTAACTGCAGAGGCTTAATCCCCCTACTCTGGTTAACGGTTCAGCCCGATAACCAGAGGCTCTTGATAACCGGTTTCTTGGTAAAACGGCTCCTTAAAACAAAGGCTCCTCATTTGAGGCTGTCTCTTATACACA
>NZ_JBFRPJ010000083.1:31282-51070 GCF_041471945.1 Vibrio sp. 10N.261.51.A4 | reverse complement strand
ACTGAGCTAGTATCGCATTATAAAAGGTCTTTCACCTTTCGATTACCGCTTTCGCCGTAACCTACAAATTGGAGCGATACATCGGGTTCGAACCGATGACCTCAACCTTGGCAAGGTTGCGCTCTACCAACTGAGCTAGTATCGCAATCTGAAAACGTCTTTCTCCGTTCAGGGCTGCGAATTATAAGAGCATTTTTTTGTGATGCAAGTCCTTAATGCAAAATTACGAAACTTTTTACTCAACTGCTGTAAAAGCACACAGATTTGCAAAAAAAACGGCTCTTATGTCCCTGAAAAGTTAGATAAACGTGATCATTTTATTCGACTAGATGTTAATAATCGTTTTTCGGTAGTACTGCAGCTCGGCGATCGACTCTCGAATATCGTCTAACGCAAGGTGACTTCCCGACTTAGAAAAACCATCTAACACTTCAGGTTTCCAACGACGAGTCAGCTCTTTCAGAGTGCTTACGTCAACATAGCGGTAGTGGAAGTACTCTTCTAACTCTGGCATGTGCTTGTATAGGAAACGGCGGTCTTGACCAATGCTGTTGCCACAAATTGGTGACTTACCTTTTGGTACCCATTTTTCAAGAAACTCAATGGTTTGTTGGATGGCATCTTGCTCTGAAACCGTGCTTTCTTGAATTCGCTTCACGAGGCCGCTGCCAGTGTGAGTCGTTGTACACCACTCGTCCATCTTGTCCAATTCACTCTGAGGTTGGTGAATAGCCAAAACAGGTCCTTCAGCCAGGATGTTAAGCTCACTATCAGTAACGATAGTAGCAATTTCAATGATTTTATGAGTTTCAGGATCAAGTCCTGTCATCTCTAGATCAACCCAAATAAGGTTCTGATCGCTAAAGGACATAAGGCGTCGCCTATTTGTTTATGTGTAAAAGAGGTACTATACCCAAATAACTATACTCAAACTAGCTTTAGGACCATCGAAATCACGTGGTACCAGCAACATCCTGTTTGAGTCCCCAATCATCAAGTTAGATGTGTTAAGTGAAAAATTGTGGCTAAAAAAAAGAAGTTAACCAAAGGTCAAGTACGTCGTGTACGTAGCAACCAGAACAAGCGACTCAAGAAAGAAGATTCTATCCAATGGGATGAGAACATGCTTGGCGGAACCAAAAGCGGACTCGTGATTACGCGCTTTGGCCAACATGCTGATATCGAAGATCTTGAAACTAACGAAGTTCATCGTTGTAACTTACGCCGTAGTATCGAGACTTTAGTTTCTGGTGACCGAGTGACTTGGCGCGCAGGCTTAGAATCAATGGCCGGTATTTCTGGCGTTGTGGAAGCGGTTGAGCCGAGAACTTCAATGCTGACTCGCCCTGATTACTACGATGGCCTAAAGCCAGTAGCTGCGAACGTCGACCAAATGGTTATCGTATCGGCTGTGCTACCAGAGCTATCACTTAATATTATCGACCGTTACCTAATTGCTTCAGAAACGGTAAACATCGCGCCGCTTGTTGTACTGAACAAGGTCGATCTACTGACTGATGGGCAGATTGCTGAATACCGTGAAACACTTAAAGAGTACGAGAAGATCGGCTATAAAGTGATGTTCGTGAGTAAAGAGTCTGGCTACGGCATTAAAGAGCTGGAAGCTGAACTCAAAGACCGTATCAACATCTTTGTTGGTCAATCGGGTGTGGGTAAATCAAGCCTAGTGAATGCATTAATGCCTACGCTAGACATTGAAGAAGGCGAAGTCTCTGAGAACTCAGGTCTTGGTCAGCACACAACCACGGCAGCTCGTTTATACCACTTCCCTTCTGGTGGTGATCTGATTGATTCACCAGGAGTGCGTGAATTCGGCCTATGGCACCTAGAGGCCGACGAAATCACTGAAGCCTTTATCGAGTTCAAGCCTTACCTTGGCGGTTGTAAGTTCCGTGACTGTAAACACATTGATGACCCAGGCTGCATCCTGCGCGAAGCGGTAGAAAACGGAAAGATCAGTCGATTACGTTTCGACAACTACCACCGCATCATTGAAAGCATGGCGAGTAACAAAGATAACCGTCAGTATTCACGCAACAAAAAAGCCGATCTCTAATCGCGTTTTTGTGAACAAATGTGTGCATTTACTGACAATTGGCGCGAATTTAAGTAACATCTCGCGCCCTAAACCGTCATCGACAGATTTAATTGAAAAACAATTAGCATTGGAAAATTAATACAATGGATAAGATTAAAGTTGGATTGCAGTACTGGATTCCACAACATGGATTAACTCGCCTAGTCGGCAAACTTGCGTCTGCTAAAGCGGGCGGCTTAACGACAGCGATCATCAACTGGTTCATCAAGCAATACAAAGTGAACATGGATGAAGCTCTGCATAGCGATCCAAAACACTTTAAAACATTCAATGAATTCTTCGTGCGTGAATTGAAAGAAGGCATGCGTCCCATCGCCGAAGGTGAATCTGTTATTGTTCACCCTGCAGATGCACGTGTGAGCCAATTTGGCCCAATTACTGACGGTCAACTGATTCAAGCGAAAGGCCATAACTACTCAGCTCGCGAGCTATTGGGTGGTGATGCTGCGCTAGCGGATGAATTTAAAGACGGTGAATTCGCAACGCTTTACCTGTCTCCAAGTGATTACCACCGCGTGCACATGCCATGCGACGGCACACTGCGCCAGATGATCTACGTTCCAGGTGACCTTTTCTCAGTTAACCCGTTAACGGCAGAAAACGTTCCAAACCTATTCGCACGTAATGAGCGTGTCGTTTGTATCTTCGATACGGAATTTGGCCCAATGGCACAAGTGCTGGTTGGCGCAACGATCGTAGGTAGCATCGAGCAAGTATGGGCTGGCACGATTACTCCACCACGCGGTAACTCTGTGTACAAATGGGATTACCCAGCACAAGGCGATAAATCAATCATCTTGAAGAAAGGCGAAGAAATGGGCCGCTTTAAGCTTGGTTCAACGGTTATCAACCTATTTGCAAAAGATGCCATCAAATTTGACGACACGATGCAAAATGGCGAGAAAACGGTTCTTGGTACGCCTTACGCGCACATCGCTGGCAAAGAGGTTGAAACTGAAGCTGTTGATTCAGCAGAGAACACAGACCAAGCGTAATGATTTGAGTAAACTCATTTAGCTTTCAAGGCACGTTATTTGAATGAATAACGTGCCTTTTTATTACCCAGTTCCAAAAGAGCAATGCATAAATCAGCGCTATAAAAGATTGACCAAAAACAAAACAGTTGCCGAAACCTTAAACAACTTTTTGATTTTCCAACCCGTCTCCAAGTACCAAAAATCCAGATAACTTACTCTATTTGAAGATATTTTATTCATAGGGTCTTTGTACATGCCTAAACTCAATGTTGGCGTTCTGGTCAAGCTGTTGATTTGTTTTGCGATTCCCTTGGGCGTGTTATTCATGCCAATAGATTCAATACCTATCGATGACCTGACGCTGATTCAACACCGCCTGCTAGCGATATTTCTACTTGCAGCCCTACTTTGGGTACTTGAGCCCGTTCCGGTTTTCGCGACATCAATACTGATCATTGCACTTGAACTGGTGATGATTTCCGACAAAGGCCTGCACCTATTTCGAAATCCACCAGCGGGACACGATCTCGGTGAGTTAATTAAATATACCGACATATTCGGTGCATTTTCCTCACCAATCATCATTCTATTCATGGGTGGTTTCGCACTTGCCATCTCGGCATCTAAGTACGAGCTCGATAACAACCTAGCTCGAGTGCTACTTAAACCATTCGGTACAGAGCCACGCTTCATCATGCTTGGCTTAATGCTGATCACCGCCGTGTTCTCGATGTTTATGTCGAATACCGCAACCACGGTTATGATGCTGGCCCTGCTCGGCCCTATTGTGGCTTCGGCACCCAAAGGCGATATGGGGATCAAAGCACTCGTATTGTGTATTCCGATTGCCGCTAATACTGGTGGTATCGCAACACCAATCGGTACGCCTCCCAACGCCATTGCACTGCAATACCTAACCGGTGAAAACACCATCGACTTCCTGAGCTGGATGATGATGGGCTTACCTTTTGTAATCATCCAACTCACCATTGCTTGGTTCCTTCTTCAGAAAATCTTCCCTTCCACGCAGAAAAACATGGTGCTTAAACTCGATGGGCAGTTCAGAAAGAGTTGGCGTGCGATCGTCGTTTACGTCACCTTTGCCGCGACCATCTTGTTGTGGATGACTACCAAACTGCACGGCATGAACACCTATGTGGTCTCTATCATTCCACTGGCGGTCTTCACTTTGACCGGCATCATGGGCAAAGAAGAACTGAAACTAATCAACTGGGATGTGTTGTGGCTAGTCGCAGGTGGTATTGCGATTGGTATCGGCTTAGATAAAACAGGCTTAGCGTCCGCATTGGCACATGCAATCGACTATGAGTCGCTCTCACCTGCAGCTGTAGTCATCACGCTATCCATCGTGTGTTGGTTAATGGCAAACTTCATGTCGAACACCGCTACGGCCAACTTACTAATGCCAATAGCCGCTGCGATTGGCGCATCGATGGAAAGCCTAGTTGCGATTGGTGGCTTACAAGGTTTATTGGTTGTGGTTGCCTTCTCAGCATCACTCGGCATGATTCTTCCAGTATCGACACCACCCAACTCACTGGCTTACTCAACCGGGCTTATCGAAAGCAAAGACATGGCGAAGATGGGCATCATCTTGGGTATTGTGGGCTTGCTGATGGTTTACCTCGCCCTGTTTATCATCACCTAGCACGTTAATCCCTACTAATGCCCTTCCAGATAGTAATCACGTCTTTGCTATCTGGAAGGTTTAGTGCATATTGAATCCCCCACTTCTACATTTTGACACGGACGTACACTTCAATGGGATTCGAATGGTTGGCTCTTGCTGCCGCTTTTCTTTGGGCCATCGCGAGCCTGATGTCAGTAAAGCCTGCTCAACACTTAGGTTCTTTCGCCTATAGCCGTTGGCGCATGGGTTGCACTGCTATCATCTTATCGAGCATGGCTTGGTTTACTGGTGGCTGGTCAACGGTCGAAGCAGACCTAGTCACACCGATGATGCTATCTGGGCTAATTGGCATCTTCATTGGTGATACCGCCCTATTTGCCTGTTTGAATCGAATGGGACCGCGCCAAGCAGGTTTGCTATTCTCTTGTCACGCCGTGTTCTCGGCGATTCTCGGTTACTTCCTGTTTAGCGAAAGTATGACTTCGGTTGAGCTGATTGGATCGGCATTGGTATTTAGTGGTGTATTAACTGCGATATTCTTTGGTCGTAGAGGACAAGCCAACAACCAACTCGAAACCATCAAGGGCACCGTGTGGATTGGCGTTGCTCTTGGAATCACCGCCGCTATCTGCCAAGCTCTGGGTGGCATTATTGCCAAACCCGTGATGCAAACCAGCATAGACCCTGTTGCCGCTTCAGCAATTCGTATGATCACCGCTTTTGTTGCTCACTCCGCATTTCGCTTAACGGGTGCCAAGCTCTCACGCGCAATTAACCCGATGAATGGTCAAATATTCGCGATTACCGCAGTGAACGGCTTTCTTGCTATGGCGGTGGGAATGACGCTGATCTTGTATGCGCTTCAGGAAGGCAATGTCGGCATGGTTGCTCTGTTGTCTTCAACCACACCAATCATGTTGTTACCAATACTTTGGCTGTACACCAAACAGAGACCAAATGCCTACGCTTGGATCGGGGCTATTGTTGCCGTAGTGGGTACTGGTATTCTAGTCAGCTAGCTAGTGAAGTTAATTGGCAGCTGATTGGAAACTGAGAGTGAATAGCTAATGACTATTCACTCTCAGTAAAAACAAAAGCAAAA
Source organism: Vibrio sp. 10N.261.51.A4 (assembly GCF_041471945.1). NCBI lineage: Bacteria > Pseudomonadati > Pseudomonadota > Gammaproteobacteria > Vibrionales > Vibrionaceae > Vibrio > Vibrio sp. 10N.261.51.A4. The sequence goes on along the minus strand of NZ_JBFRPJ010000083.1, from coordinate 45,221 downwards.
AGTTAAGAACGTGGGAAAGGAAAAGCCGTCACATCATCGATATGGTCATAACCTAACGCCAGCATGATCAGACGATCAATACCTAACGCAACACCCGCACAGTCTGGTAAGCCCGCTTTTAACGCCTCAATCAAATGATGGTCAATCGGTTGAGGCGATAAGCCCATCTCAATGCGTTTGGCATTGTCATCTTCAAAGCGCTTGAGCTGCTCTTGTGGTTTATCCAGCTCATGGAAGCCGTTTGCCAATTCAATCCCTTTGAAATACACCTCAAAGCGATCCGCCACTCGTGGATCATTCGGGTTAATCTTGGCTAACGCCGCTTGTGATGCTGGGAAGTCATAAACAAACGCAGGCACTTGTTGCCCTATCTTAGCTTCAACCCCAATACTAAACAGCAGCTGCAGCAAGGTGTCGCGGTCTTCTTCTGGTTCTGCAATGTCGCTGAGCCCAAGTTTTGCTGCGGCTTGCTTTAGCGTAGCCATCGAATCTTCCAGTGGACACACACCTAACACGTCAATAAAGGCTTGTTGGTAAGTCATTCGCTCTGCTGAGCCCGATTTAAGTACCTGCTGTAACAGCAAATCCATTTCATCCATCAGGTCATGGTGATCAAAGCCAACGCGATACCACTCCAACATGGTGAACTCAGGGTTGTGGTAACGGCCATTTTCTTCGTTACGGAAAGACTTACAAATTTGGTAAATACAGCCACTGCCCGCCGCTAATAGACGTTTCATATGAAACTCAGGGCTAGTCATAAAGAACAGAGGCTGACCGTGCGCATAACCCGGCCCTACGAATTCAGTTTTGAAAGTATGCAAATGCACGTCCGTCACCGTGGCGTGGCTCATCGCAGGCGTATCCACTTCCATCACGTTTCGCTCAGCAAAGAACTGACGAATTTGATTAAGGATATCAGCACGTTGCTTTAACTGTTTAATGGTTGCGGCCGGTTGCCATGTAGAGTGCATTATTGAGTTCCATATTACTGAATTCTAGGCGACGAAAATTACCACCTTTCATCGCTTTTGTAAGCTTCTATCTTTCTATTCGTGAAAGCAAAATGTTGTTTTAATGAAGCCAGAAAATTACGTTCTACAATACAATTATCAATACAGATTTCACATCAACATTGATAACAAAAATCATACTCAACAAGCCGTTAACACCCGTCCTGTGGGTTAATCGTTATCAACGATTCATTGCCGTGATTGCAGTCACATAACCTATAATTTCTATGCCTCCATATGCATTACCGACCTAAAAACCCAAATGCATCAACTTTTCGAATACCGTCCTCTCTTACACTGAACCTACCACTTAAGGCTTAGGGGCGCTAAATGGTTCCTACAATTTAGAACCTCCTAAATAGGCTTTTTATAATAACAAGCGGAATACTCCGCATCACACTGGAGAATAACTGTGAAGACAATTACCACAGATATCGCAGTCATCGGCGCAGGCGGCGCTGGTCTTCGTACAGCTATTGCTGCGGCTGAAGCTAATCCTGAACTGGAAGTAGCACTGATTTCTAAAGTTTACCCAATGCGTTCGCACACGGTGGCAGCAGAAGGCGGTTCAGCAGCGGTAATTAAAGACGAAGATAGCCTAGATAACCACTTCAACGATACTGTTGGCGGTGGCGACTGGCTATGTGAACAGGATGTTGTTGAATACTTTGTTGAAAACTCGACTCGCGAAATGATCCAAATGGAACAATGGGGCTGCCCATGGAGTCGTAAAGAAAACGGTGAAGTAAACGTACGCCGATTCGGCGGTATGAAGGTAGAGAGAACGTGGTTCGCAGCGGATAAAACCGGCTTCCACATGCTTCATACTCTGTTCCAGACTTCGATGAAGTACGACACAATCAAACGATTTGATGAGTACTTTGTGGTGGACCTTCTCGTAGAAAACCAGAGCGGCGTTGAAGATGGCGAAGTACAAGGCCTAATCGCGATTCACATGTCTGAAGGTGAGCTTGTTACCATCAAAGCAAAATCTGTTGTTCTAGCAACCGGCGGCGCAGGTCGTGTTTACCACTGTAATACCAACGGCGGCATCGTAACTGGCGACGGTATGGCAATGGCTTATCGCCACGGTGTACCACTGCGTGATATGGAGTTCGTTCAATACCACCCAACAGGCCTACCGGGCACTGGCATCTTGATGACCGAAGGTTGTCGTGGTGAAGGCGGTATCATCGTCAACAAGAACGGCTACCGTTACCTGCAAGATTACGGCATGGGCCCTGAAACTCCAGTGGGCGAGCCGAAAAACAAATACATGGAACTGGGTCCACGTGACAAAGTTTCTCAAGCATTCTGGCACGAGCAGCAGAAAGGCAACACCATCAAGCACCCACTTGGTGATGTCGTGCACCTTGACCTTCGCCACCTTGGTGAAGAGTACCTGCAAGAGCGTCTACCGTTCATCTGTGAGCTTGCAAAAGCGTACGTAAACGTAGACCCAGCAAAAGAGCCAATCCCAATTCGTCCAACCGTTCACTACACCATGGGTGGTATTGAAACTAACGGCACGTGTGAGACTCGCATTAAAGGCCTATTCGCCGTTGGTGAATGTGCTTCAGTTGGCCTACACGGTGCAAACCGCCTAGGTTCTAACTCTCTGGCTGAGTTCGTGGTATTTGGCCGCGTTGCTGGTGAAGAAGCAGTGAAACGCGCTGCTGAATTCAAAGGCTGGAACGAAGAGTCTATCGCTAAGCAAGTGAAAGCGGTTGAAGATCGCATCGCAGGCATCTTGGCTCAAGAAGGCGACGAGAACTGGGCTGATATCCGTACTGAAATGGGTCACACCATGGAAGCGGGTTGTGGTATCTACCGTCAAGAAGACTTGATGCAAAAGACCATCGACAAACTCACTGAACTGAAAGCTCGCTACAAGAAGATCAGCATTAAAGACAAAGGCAAAGTGTTCAACACTGACCTACTTTACGCTATCGAAGTGGGTTACGGCCTTGAAGTTGCAGAAGCGATGGTTCACTCAGCGATTCTTCGTAAAGAGTCTCGCGGTGCACACCAACGTCTAGACGACAACTGCACAGAACGTGATGACGTGAACTTCCTGAAACACTCTCTATCTTTCTACAACGAAGATGCAGCACCAACCATCGACTACAGCGGCGTTAAGATCACCAAATCTCAACCTAAAGCTCGTCTGTACGGTGAAGCTGCAGAGAAAGCCGCTGCCGCTGAAAAAGCAGCAGAAGAGAATGCTAAGAAGAGCGAAGAGGAGCAAGCATAATGTCAGCGAATCGAATCCAAAAAATTGAAATCCTGCGTTATGACCCTGAGCACGATGCAGAACCTCACTTTCAAACCTTTGAAGTACCATTTGATGAAACCATGTCGGTACTTGATGCGATTGGTTACATCAAAGATAACCTAGATAAAGACCTGTCTTACCGTTGGTCTTGTCGTATGGCGATTTGTGGTTCTTGCGGCATCATGGTTGATGGCGTGCCAAAACTGGCATGTAAGAGCTTCTTACGTGATTACCCGAATGGCTTCAAGATTGAGCCTTTGGCTAACTTCCCAATCGAAAAAGATTTGATTGTCGACATGACACCGTTCATCGAACGCCTTGAAGCAATCAAGCCTTACATCATTGGTAACGACCGTAAGCCAGAAGACGGCACGAACATCCAAACTCCAGAGCAAATGGCGAAATACAAACAGTTCGCTGGCTGCATCAACTGTGGTTTGTGTTACGCAGCATGTCCTCAGTTTGGTCTAAACCCTGAGTTCATTGGCCCTGCGGCACTTGCTCTTGCTCACCGCTACAACCTAGATAGCCGTGACAATGGTAAAGCTGAGCGCATGAAGCTTATCAATGGCGACAACGGCGCTTGGGGCTGTACGTTTGTAGGTTACTGTTCTGACGTTTGTCCGAAGAAAGTAGACCCAGCGGCTGCAGTAAACCAAGGCAAAGTTGAGTCTTCAATGGACTTCGTTATCTCGATGTTCAAGCCTGATGGATCGCAAGTAAAAACAGCAGAGGAGGCATAATATGAGCAATCGTAAGCCTTATGTTCGTGAGATGAAGAGAACGTGGTGGAGCAACCATCCGTTCTACCGCTTCTACATGCTACGTGAAGCGACTGTACTGCCTTTGATTCTATTCACTCTGTTCTTAACCTTCGGTTTGGGTGCACTAGTGAAAGGGCCTGAAGCTTGGGCTGGTTGGTTGAGCTTTATGGCGAACCCTATCGTCGTTGGTATCAACATCGTGGCACTGCTAGGCAGCTTGCTGCACGCTCAAACCTTCTTCAGCATGATGCCTCAAGTGATGCCAATCCGTCTTAAAGGCAAATTGGTTGATAAAAAAATCATCGTACTGACCCAGTGGGCAGCGGTGGCTTTTATTTCTTTAATCGTTCTTGTTGTGGTGTAAGGAGCTTTCGTTATGAACACAAATTACAAAGTAAAACCTGTTAACCACAACCCACAACGCTCTGACGAGCCAATCTGGTGGGGCCTATTTGGCGCTGGCGGTACTTGGTTTGCGATGATCACACCAATCACGGTTCTAGTGTTAGGTATCTTAGTGCCAATGGGCATCATCGATGCGGACGCAATGAGCTACGAGCGTGTGTCTGAATTCGCCACCAGCATTATTGGTGCGCTATTCATCATCGGTACGCTAGCACTGCCAATGTGGCACGCAATGCACCGTCTTCACCACGGCATGCACGACCTTAAGTTCCACGTCGGCGTTGCAGGTAAAGTGGGCTGCTACTTCGTTGCAGGCCTAATCAGCGCACTGTCTATTATCTTCATTTTTATGATTTAACAGTTAAATAGAAAACGCCTAGGTTTGACCCTAGGCGTTTATTCTATGTTAGATGATAAGTCTATGCGTTACGGCGATTCAAACCCCACAAATCGCATCACACCCGAGAATATCTCAGCTTCTCCCTCTGCCGGCGCAGGGTTGCTCCAGGTTGGATCGCTCCAGAAGGATTTAGTCGTAATATACTCTCCATCTTGATCAACCTTATTCCAGGTGTCTTTGGCTCCTATAAATTCCTCTTCGGTTATGGTTAAGGTCACCTCACCATTCAAAATCACCCAATCGAACCCGAACAATCCCTCATCATCGTCAAAGTAGCCAGTACCGTTACTATGGAAAACAACCTCTTCTTCAACTACAGCCATGACGGTGCCATTTATCTCCCAAAGATCGATGAGCTCCCAACGAGAACTTTCACTGCCATTACCTGTGAAATCAGACTCTATAAACTGAGCACCACCAACGGTACAGTTGGCGACTGCGCTGTCATAGTCCGAACGAGTGCCAAAGTCAGAGGGTTGGTCCGTAAAATCATCCCACGGTGAATCACCATCCTCACAGACCGTTACTGTTCCCTCGTAGGTAACATTTGTAAGCACCTCCTCTGAACCATCCCTAGAGATAGTTAATTCGTCATCAGTTTGTGATACAAGTACCCATTGCTCGGTTGAGGTATTTTCATAAGTTACCACCATGGTATTAGCTGAAGTTTGCATCCAACTGTTCCCATAGGTCTCAGTGCCGTCATTGCCGATGTAACTCATACTGCCATCAGCATGGAAGAAGAAGTTGTTACTATCGTACTCCCTCAATACCAAGTTAGTCGGGTCAAACTGCAGAGCGTTTCTATCTTGTTGCACCACGGTATCTGCCCATATCCAACTTTCAGTCACACCGCCTAACGTTTCTTCCTCGAAGAACTTAATTGACCAAGTTTGCTCCATTGAATCTAATAACGCCCAGTAAGTCGTGAAGCTCTCCGAATCATCAGAATAGCTGATCTTAATAAAGCCATCTTCTATGGCCCAGTCATCGATATAGTCACCACCCTCACTCTTCAATACATGTACAGTACCATCAGCATTGAACAAGTAATCACGAGTATCTCCATTGCCTTTAACGCGTTGGAAGTTTAGACCCTCGACCATCTCACTGGTAATGTGAGTTCGACCGCCACAATCCGTGATCGCCGTTTCGTAGTCACTCATACTCGGGATAGGTTGCCCCTCAACAGGTTCTGCATCACCGATGTAGCACTCTTCAAGCACAATCGGACGATCTTGTTGAATAATAGTATCCATCCATATATAGCTACTTGATTGACCGTCCACAACTTCGTTCTCATAGAACTTGATTGACCACGTATCATCCAACGAATCTAACAGTGCCCAGTAAGTCGTGAAGCTCTCCGATTCATCAGAATAGCTGATCTTAACCAAGCCATCTTCTATGACCCAATCGTCAGTATAGTTACCGCCCTCTCCCTTCAATACATGCACTGTGCCATCAGCATTGAACAAGTAGTCACGAGTATTTCCATTGCCTTTAACGCGTTGGAAGTTTAGACCCTCGACCATTTCGCTGGTAATGTGAGTTCGACCGCCACAATCCGTAATCGCAAGCTCATAGTCAGCCATGATTGGGCTTGACTGATCATCGCTATCACCCAAGTAGCAGGTAAATAGGTAATCACTCAACACTACACCATCTTCTATAGACTGTGCGGCAATACCATTGAAAGCGTACATAGTATCGTCCGACGGTTCAGCACTTGGCGCCTCAATCTCACCTACCGTAAGTTCACCATTGTACATGCTAAAGATCATGGTAGGCGTATCCCCCTCTCCCATGTAGGGCATAGCCTCAACTGGTACGGTAAATTCGACGATATCTTCACCGTGTAATGTGTAACGTAAGTAATCCGCAGTAGCGACGCGACTTGCCGTTCCTGCGTCCCAATCAAAGAAGTAATAATGCGCCGTGCCATCACTCACTAACTCGATATCAAAGTCTAGATAGAGGCTAACAGAGGTAGTAAGATCTGTGGAAACCGACTCACCGACCGACTGCGACACAATAATGTCGTCCAGACTTGTAATAGAGCTACCATCCGTATCATAACCGACGTCAGAGAACCTCACGTACGGACTACCACCCTCCCATAGGAAGTACTGGTTTACGGCTGGAGAGAAGGTAAACATTACCGCTTGTGAGCCTTCAGCGAACCTCGCCTCTTCCATGAAGTCGAACCACTCAAAGTAGACTTCATACAATGCCATACCCGATAGGTTTACCACTTCTGATTCTACTGAATAATAGAAACTGGAATTGTCTTCTGGATAGGCAATAAGTTGCTCTCCAGAGAAGTCTATCGTATAACCTACCGGAGTTTGCCAGCCGTTTTCAGTGAGCTGTACGTCCCCCTCAGCTTCAAGTGGTAGCTGGATAAAGGATTGATCACCACGGTACTGTATGAGTTCCGTAAGGGTTAACGTATCACCGCCATAACTCAAGGTTTCTTTAAACAGAATATCTACGAACGATAGTTCGCTCCAATCGCTGAAGAATCCGTAAAGAGTCCCCTCTTGCTCCGCAAACTCTTGGGCGGTAATAGTCCACTTATTTGGGTCGGTTGGATAAAGGTCTTCACCGTCATAAACGCCGTCTTCATCTGAATCAGCATTATTCGGATCTAAACCTTCGGTTGCATTCTCATGGTTATCGCCTAAACCATCACTATCAGAATCCGCCCACTCTAATGAGTCATAAGGGAAGGCATCGCTATTGTCGCCAACATAGTCACCATCACTATCATCCCATTCATTTGGATCATTAGGGAAAGCATCCTCGTAGTCTTTAAAGCCATCGTCGTCACTATCTTGGTTTAGAACCTGTGTAAGATAGTCTTGAGCTGCTGTCTCGTTTAAGAAGAACATTCCTAGGCTATTGTTCCAACTAAAGTCTCCTTCTGTTAGATCCATGCCCCATGTATCTATGCCCCTACGATAGTAGGCATCGTACCAAGACCAAGGATTATCGACGACCGGAACCATAAGCACCATATCAACATCATTCACTCCGGTAAACGAACCAGGAACCACACCACTATCACCAAGATCCAGTGTAACCAGTGTTGGAATACCAGTATCAGTGAACAGATAGTCTTGTGTTACGACGTGCCATTGAATTGCCCCATTGTCATCGTATTGGAAACTGCTTGTAGGTAACAGCGTAGCGTATCGGCTCAGGCCTGGAATGATTTGGTCATCAATAAGCTCCAACTCTGTGCCAGCAACACGGGCATCCTCTACCTGTTGTGGTAGATCCACAACAGCTTGTGTTCCCCACTCATCAAATGAGGTAGCAACCCAAAGGCCATTAGATTGTTTCTGGTAAACGCGATAGGCCTGTCCGACATTATCAGTGTCAGTCGTAAATGAATAATCAGTTAATGGGTAGTGCTGCCACTCTATGTGTTTATTTTTTTCCACATCACTGACAGAGCGAGACACTGCATTCCATTCTTGGAACAAGGTATTGATTGGATCACTATCGACAATGAGTAGTGTGTTCGTTTCCTCGTTTAGAACCGAACGCTCTCCACTTTCAAGAACATCACCATTAATCAGTACCTCTTTGCGGTAGTAATTCCAGTACGCTGTGAGATCGTCCCATTTGCCATCATTAAAGTTAAAGTCTGCGTACTCATGGAATTCACCATCTTGTGGGTTTGCCCATATTGGTGTCGAATATTCGTAGACATAGCTACCATCAGGGATATTATTAAATCGAAGTTCAACATTGATGTAACCGTCTGCACCCCAGTCCTGCTTAGACTCCACGAAACTCTGCACGTAATCCTGCGTTACAGTGGTTAAAGTCTGAGCCCATTGAGCTTGATGGGTTTGAACATCGTCGATATCAAAGCCATTTACCGTGTATTCGGTTAACGTTTCGACCGCTTGAACGCCCTCTGCGACGTCCTCAAATTCCACTGATACACTATGTATTGTATCTATTTGAGATAAGTCATTTGGGTGAACTCTAGATGTTAAGGCTACGCCTTGTTCATAGACACGACCATTACCGCCGAAACCGCCCTCAAGAGATGCATCACCCTCATCGATATAGCGCCAATACGTCTCGCTTGTTTCGGTTCTAGTACCAATTTCAAGAGACATGCCTTCGTAACGTGCAGTACCATCGAGGTTATAGTCGTACGCAAAGGTCTGGATACGAGTAAAGTCATCATTTAACAGGTGATCGACACTTTGTGTCGTGCCATATACCACGTCATCAGCAGTGATATATTGAGTAGTTATGGTGGTAACAATCTCTCCGCTATTCAGTGTCTCAACCATTTCTTCGACCTCAATATCCAGTGTAATGATATCGCGATCTGTTATGTTTAAAACTGCTACATCAGTTGCACTAACATTGGCCACAACATCAGCAATTGACTTATTTCCATCCTCTGGATGAACATCGGCATTATTACCAACGCCATCACCGTCCACATCGACCCATTCGGTCGCATCGGTTGGGAATTCATCAACATCATTGTTGTAACTGTCGTTATCCGTATCGTTTGGATACGGGTCATCCTCGTTATCGCCTAAGCCATCATCATCCGTATCTGCCCATTCGGTCGCATCGGTTGGGAATTCATCGGCATTATTACCAACGCCATCACCGTCCGTATCTAAGGACTCGTTGGGATCCGATGGGAATTCATCGGCATTATTACCAACACCATCACCGTCCGTATCTGCCCATTCGGTTGGGTCATTATCAAATACATCTTGATTGTCACCATAGCCATCAGAGTCATTATCAGCCCACTCAGTTGGATCTTGTGGGAAGACATCATCAATACTGTCTACCCCATCCGAATCATGGTCACCAGCACGAGAACGATCCGTTGGAAACGCATCATTGGCATCAGGGTAGATGTCATCTTCTCCGTCCACCGTATCATCATTTAGGTCGGCATTATTACCGATCTCATCACCATCGGAGTCCAGACTTTCATTGGGATCATTCGGAAAGTCATCTAAGTCATTGGGGACGCCGTCATCATCTGTGTCATTAGAAAAATCGACACCCTCTGTCGCACCACCAACATTATCAAATGTCTTATCGCTATCACCTGCAACTTCTTCAATTTTCTTTTTGATTTCATTATTCACAGATGCAGTCACAGAGATAAACTTAGTCCCTTTATCTTCACTTTCAGCAACTTCTTGCAACTCTTGAGGAGATGAAGGCAAAACATTTGAATCAACCAAGTTTTCAGCGGCATAAGCGGCAGCCTCAACACCTGACTCAACAAAATCACCTAAGATTTCATCTTCATCTAAGCCTAGCTGATCAGCGACTTGCTGAATGGCAGCTTGCTTTGCTGCTTCAACCGCAGCAGCATCGTCAGAATCTGTAGTGTTTTGCTCGATCAATACGTGAACTAGCGTACTCAAAGGGGTGACATCTTTTTCACCTGGAGGGGCTGACATAATATAGTCGTCAGACACCGTAACATCAGGTTCATCTTCATCAATCGTCTGCCCGGAGATCGCTTGCACAACGACAGGGTACTGTTCAGGGTTGTCGACATCGGTGACGTCTAAATCTGCAACTCCGCCATCACCAGAAATAGCATTAGGCTCACCGTCGTCTAAGACGTAGTTACCGTTAAGGTCTAACCAAATTCGAGCATGACGTAAATAACCATCAATTGCAGTCACACTGTATTTAGTCGTTTCAGCTGGGGAGCTGGGAGTCGAGGGAGTCTCACTCGGAGTCGTGGTTGACACGGTTGTATCATCGTCATCACATCCTGAAAGCCCGACGATACTAACCAAACCAAGAGCCAACGTAATTGCATTAAGTCTCATATCAATATCCACATAGTTGCTTAATAACATCGCGTATAAAGCTAGTAGACTCTACTCATTCTAACAATATTGTAATCAGCTTCCCTTCCCACCACACACATTCACAAAATCAATACTAAACAGTCACATATTGGATTTAGATATTTTTGTTGCAATATATAAACGCCAACAACACCTTGTAAATCTATAAGTTAGATAAAATTTTTGATTTTCATCCAGAATACAACCAAAATATGACACTAGTCACATAATGTAGCCTTGTAACCAAGGTGAATCGCATCTGGCTTACTCACTCTTGATTTTCCAGCTCTTCGTATCTCGCATCCCGCATCTCGTTTACGCGAATCTGATCTTGGGATACAAAAAAAGGCCGCCTAAGCGACCTTTTTCAGATACTTGAAGTCAATTACTTCACACGACCAACGTATTCGCCAGTACGAGTATCAACTTTAACAACTTCACCGATTGCGATGAATAGAGGTACGCGAACTACCGCGCCAGTTGCTAGAGTTGCAGGCTTACCGCCAGTACCTTGTGTGTCGCCTTTAAGGCCAGGATCGGTTTCTGTTACTGCGATCTCAACAAAGTTTGGTGGAGTTACTGTGATAGGGTTATCATTCCACAACGTTAGAGTACATACGTCGTTTTCAACTAACCATTTAGAAGTCTCGCCTACTGCTTTTGCATCAGCAGCGATTTGCTCGAATGTTTCGTTGTTCATGAAGTGGTAGAATTCGCCATCGCTGTATAGGTAGCCTAGTTCAACGTCTACAACGTCCGCTAGTTCTACTGTATCGCCTGACTTAAATGTTTTCTCTAACACTTTGCCTGACAGCAGTTTACGAAGTTTAACACGGTTAAACGCTTGGCCTTTACCTGGCTTAACGTATTCATTGTCGATAATTGAGCAAGGCTCGTTATCCATCATGAATTTTAAACCGCCTTTGAATTCATTGGTGCTTACTGACGCCATGATTTTCTCTTCCACATCTTTGAGTTAATTTCAATGCCGCATATCATAACCCGAAAAGTCGAATCTGTTGAGCAAAACTGGCTCAAACAACTATCGAATGCGATCTCTGACCCGACAAAACTGCTTGAGGCATTGGAAATAGACCCAACACCATGGCAAGCAGGCTTCGCTGCTCGTGAGTTATTTGCACTTCGGGTACCTCTTAGCTTTGTCGAACGAATGGAAAAAGGCAACCCACACGATCCATTGCTACGACAGGTTTTACCGCTAAGCGAAGAGTTTGAGGTACACCAAGGCTATTCCGCTGATCCACTGGAAGAGCAAGACAACGCCATTCCTGGGCTACTGCACAAATACAAGAACCGTGCACTGATGATTGTGAAAGGCGGTTGTGCGATTAACTGCCGCTACTGCTTCCGTCGTCACTTCCCTTACCAAGATAACAAGGGCTCGAAGTCTGTTTGGCAAACCAGTCTCGACTATGTGGCTGCTCACCCAGAGATCAACGAAGTTATCTTGTCGGGTGGCGATCCACTGATGGCAAAAGACAGCGAACTAGAGTGGCTAATTCATGCTATCGCACAAATTCCACATGTGAAAACAGTTCGAATTCATAGCCGATTACCGGTTGTGATTCCCGCTCGAGTAACGGATGAACTATGCCAATTGTTAGCTCAAACTCGCCTTAATGTGGTGATGGTGAGTCATATTAACCATGCCAACGAAATTAACTTAGAGCTCAAACAAGCTTTCCACAAGCTTAAGTTAAGTGGTGCTACTCTGCTCAACCAAGGCGTGATGCTTAAAGGCGTAAACAACAGCGCTAACTCATTGAAAGAATTAAGCGAAAAGCTATTCGACGCCGGTATTTTACCTTACTATATGCATGTACTTGATAAGGTTCAGGGCGCAGCGCACTTCTATATTTCAGATGAAGAGGCGAAGCATCACTTTAAAGGATTAATCTCTGAGGTTTCAGGCTACCTAGTACCTAAGTTAACCCGTGAGATTGGCGGACGCAGCAGCAAGACACCGCTCGACCTACACATTGAATAGAGAAGTTGTATCAATGAAACACAATACCTCAGTTGCTCCACCAGCAACCACATCTCAACCAGCGCTTAGGTTCAGCTCAAGAGGTTTCACCATCATCGAGCTGGTCGTGGTGATCGTGATTCTAGGTATTGTGTCGGTCACTGCAGCTTCTAAGTTCCTCAACCTTCAAACCGATGCTCGTATCTCGACATTAAACGGCCTTAAAGGCGGAATGGAGGGCGCAAGTGCTATGCTTTATGGTAAGACATCAGCATTGGGCTTAGATAAAGCAGCTAGCGCATCGATTAATGTTGAGGGTGACAATATCTCAGTGGTCTATGGTTATCCTGCAGCGATGAACGATCAAACTTGGTCACAGCTCATCGAATCAACCTTTCTAGATGCTGTTTGGGATACGGGTCGAGCTGACTGGTTCTTTACCAACACAGATGCGAATGATGGCATTATTCTTTATGCGCCTTCTAGCCGAAAAAAACAGGCTGATAACTGCTACCTTGAGTACCAAGAAGCGACAGAGACCACGACACCAGCCTTCACCTTAACAACAAGCGGCTGCTAGGTTTTAAGTAATCTTTATCAATCGTTAAGACAAAAAGTTTTTGTTCGATCGTCCGGTCTATTATTAGCATACTCGGCTCTATTCTAAATTTTTAGGAGGGGTGATATGTCACAATTTATAGAACAAACTCTCAACCTTGCCCCCTTTAGCTGGGCAGGCCTCGCTGCATGCATGCTGTGTGGTTCTTTAATCGGAATCGAAAGGCAAACACGCGGTAAACCCGTCGGAATCCGAACGTCGATTCTGATCATCAGTGGTACCTATTTCTTCCTTACGATGGCGATTAGCCTTTCCCCTAACACACTCGATCAAGCTCGTGTGCTTGGTCAGATAATTACGGGTGTTGGATTTCTTGGGGCTGGTGTAATGATGACACTGGATGGCAAGATTCATGGCGTGACTTCAGCCGCAATTATCTGGGTACTCGCAGCATTAGGTATGATGATCGCACTAGGGCATCTTTCCCAATCGGTCATTATCACGCTAATGGCGCTAGTGATTCTGCTTGGTGTCGATAAAGTGGAAAACAGCTTCCAAAGCTTACGTCGTGGCGTTCACCAAAAGTGGATGCGAAAAGGTCGCGTGAAGAAATAGCGCAGCACTTGATAGCCTTAGTGGTAATGCCAATGATACAAAGAAGCCTAG
>NZ_JBFRPJ010000083.1:0-30611 GCF_041471945.1 Vibrio sp. 10N.261.51.A4 | reverse complement strand
CTAGGCTTCTTTGTATCATTTTGGGAGAACTTAATACACTTGAATACACACCTGATTCTTACCCGCAGCCTTTGCCTTATAGAGCTGCTCATCAGACGAACGAATACTCTGGTTTTCCCACAAGTGCCCTACGCTGTCGAACTTATACAAAGAGTAAAGCGTCGCGCCACCAGACACTGAGATACTAATCTTGTCACCCGTAGGGCATCGATAACTCTGTAGGCTAATGTCGTTTTGAATTCGCTCAAAGATCGATGAAAGCAACTCAGACGATTCACCCGTAATCGCGACAACAAACTCTTCGCCACCAAATCGAGCCACGATATCTTGCTGTCTAACGCTGTTCAGCATCAACCGAGCAACATGGCAAATCACCTCGTCCCCCACTTTATGGCCATGCTGATCATTAACGACTTTGAAATCATCGATATCAAACACGCCAACACCAATAATCGGCTCTTCATCTTGCGCCAGTAATCGAGCCTCAAAACCACGTCGATTCAGCAAGCCCGTTAATGGGTCGCGCATTGCTAGCTCATTTAAACGCTGGTGCTCTTGTCTTGTATAGAAGCGCCATAGCCATAAAACCGAGAGCAGATACAAAACCAACAGTATCGAAAGCTGAATCTTCTCCATCTCTAAGACATGCAGAAAGTGCTCGCTCTTATCTTCTTCAATACTCAGATATAGCTGGGTGTTAATGTCATCAACATACAGAGGCTTGGAATACGTAAAATCCATAAACCCGTATTTGTTTGCGCCTCGAGTACTGGTGACTTTATAGCCATGGGTAGGGTTCGATACTAGGTTCGAGACATAACCATCGACACCCAACACCCCTTTAAACTCACCATTAACGTAGATTCCTTTGGTTAAGGTCACCACTTTCTGACCTGTCAGGTAGTCATCATATTGGCCGGTATACACCACTTGGTCTTGCCCTTGAGCTAAGCCAAAGCGAATCGTGTTCACCCAATAAGGCCTGCTATTCACAACCGAATCAAAGGTGTCGCCCTTAATGTAACTGGCAAAATCAGAAGGCGAAGAGATAATGAATTTCTCTTTTGAAATGAAATAAATCGCAGAGATGGTATCAATGGTATTGGCAAAATAAGCCATGGTCGGCGCGATGAACAGGCGCTTGCCCGCTTCGGTATAAAGGTCCGATTCCGGGTTGCACATCTCGCGAGGGCCAGAGAACATAAAATCAAAACGAGGGGCATGTTGCTCCTCACTGGTGAAGTAACACGTCCCACCCTCGATCTTTTTGTCATGCGAGAATACGTAGGTATCCCCATGCAGTGGATAAAGCGCAGTGATGTTGTACTCAAGCGCATTTATGATCTGTGTGAGCTCCGCTAAAGAGCGTGTTACGCCTTGGTTTTCCATTCCATACTGTTTATCTGATTCTTCCGCTGAATCAACGAGCAACAAGCTCAAAACTACTAAAAAACTGGCGGTCAGGCCTAAGAAAGCCTTTTTAAAATCGACGGTATGGTGGTTAATCAAAGCATATAAATCATCATTAGGAATTTATCGCACATTGTACTTATAAGTAAAAATACTGCAATAGAAAATATAAAACAATATGCTTATCTATTTTGGAGGGGCGTTTGGATATCTATAAGAAAATGTTGAGTTGCAATAACGCCTAAGTCAGATGCACTTAGGCGTTATGAATCACTATAGTAACACTAAGCCTTACTTAGCAAAGTTTACAATCGGGAAGCACGGGAAGAAACCGTTGTCAGCACAGTTGATCAGACCAACTTGTACGCCTTCGATTTTGTTGGTTTTGTTGAAGATACCAACCTGAACCGTAGACACTTCTGAAAGGTTCGCAGCGCCAACATCAACCATAGTGTTACCTTCTGAGTAGTTGACGAAACTCACGTTCGCGCCTTTCACATCATTAGTAATGTTCACAGCACCAAGGTTAACACCCGTTGTTTTACCCGTGTTCCAGTTGAAGAAACCTAGAGATGCACCGGTCATTTCTTGGTTCACTTTTGATGCACCCAAAATACCCAGGTTCACACCTGTGGTCGTTTGCGTCTCAGACATACCAACAACGGCAAGATCGACACCTTTAAGGTCGTTCACTTGTCCGTGAAGCAGAGCCAAACGCACACCGCCAACAGCATCTGAGTCAGGTGCGTTGAAGCCATTGATCGTTGAAAACATAACAGGCGAAGAGGCAAATGCCGCCGGTGCCATTACTGCTGCAGACACAGCAAGTACTGAAAGTAGTTTTTTCATTGGGGAGTCTCCACTGACTTATTGTTCACTTGATTAATCCATTTTTAATCAAGCATTTATTGTCCTTTATTCAACAGCTACCCATGTTAAATCAATGTAATAACTGTACTGTTGAATATAAGCCGCTAAATCATAAAGAGCAATGGTTAAGAGCAGATGCGGGATTCGAGTGAACGAGATGCGAAAAGCAAAAAAAACAGAGACCGAAACCTTCGCTCTAACGCTTATTATTCCAAACAAAAATCTAGGCGAGAAAATCAACATGTTTCACAAGCTTATAGCCCACACACTTATTGCCGCATCTAAAGCGATGTCATCCTAAAAAATTTATTGATAAAAGCTCAACAGACCTCAGGTATTCAAAAACTAATGTTCGTAAAATTCTGAAAATAAACTAAATTCTAATATAGGAATAGAACGATATGAAACAGCGGGAATAGCATGATTAAGGAACCTACGAATAAACAGACCATTAAAGCGATTATTTCGCGTGGTTTTTTGGCTATCGTGTTATTTTTAGGCCTCTATATCTATGTTAGCCATGCTCTGAAGAACAAAGAGCAGGACATGATTAATCTCCAGCTCAGTCTTTCTGAAGCTTATAGCGTTATGCTCTCTGTCAGACGACAAGAGCAGCAGTTTGTTTCCACAAGGCAACCAGAGATTCAAGAACAACTCAATATAAAGCGAAGTCAGCTGATCGAAAAGCTGGCTGAGATCGATGGGAAAATCGTACGAAGCGACCTCAATATTTCTTTTAATTATGCCAAAGTTGTCGAGTATCTCGACGAGTACCACACCGCCTTTACATTATTAGCCCTTGAGTTAGTCAGCATACATGGCAAGAGGGACCAAATTGGGCTCATTGAGAAACTAAAAAATGCAGCGTTGACACTTGAGCGCTTCGTACATGAATCCAATAATGTGCAGCTTGAAGAATTGACTTTAGAAACACAAGATCTCATGTATCAGTTCTTTACCGATTTTGATCAGACAACATTAGATAAGATTGTCGATTCATTGTTCAAAATCCAAGATGAAATAGAACAGAATTCCCGAACGATCAGTGCATTAGCTTCGTTTAATAATTTTAAACGCCACTTTTGGCGATTGCAGCGAGGGTTAAAGAGTGTCGGGTACAGCTCTGATAGCGGCCTCAAAGGAGAACTCACCAGCAGTATTTATCATGTTGAAGATGAGCTCAACTTACTTTTCACCGAAACACCCAAGCAGATCGCAGAGAGCCTGACGCAGATAAAGTTGTACAGCTACTTATCGACAGCCGCATTAGGAGGGGTGACGTTACTGGTGCTGCTTTATGTTGTGTGGCGTGCCAGTCAACTTGAAACTCAATTGATTGTTTCACAAGAGAAAGCACGACAAGCAAACCGTGCAAAAAGTGCCTTTCTTGCCAATATGTCTCATGAGATACGGACACCGCTTAATGGCGTGATTGGTATGTCAGAAATACTGGCAGAAACCAAACTATCCGCAGAACAGAAAGACTGCCTTGGGACTATCTATACCTCTTCTCAAACCTTACTTATGTTGATCAACGATGTTCTCGATCTGTCCAAAATTGAATCGGGTAAACTGGAAATTAATCCACATACGACAGACTTAAGAGAGCTGCTGTTTGATAGCGTGACTCTGATTTCTTCTAAAGCTTATCAAAAGCAGATTAAGTTGGAAGTTGAAATTGATGGCGAGCTCCCAGAGTACATTCATGTTGATGGGAATAAAATTCGCCAAGTGTTGATGAATTTAGCCTCAAATGCGATCAAATTTACAGAACAAGGCTCTATCGTATTCACCGCTAAACGGCTTCCATCATTGGAAACAGAGTGTGTGGTCGAGTTTTCTGTTCGAGATACGGGTATTGGTATCGCAGCAGACCAACAAGAGCACATTTTCAAAGCGTTTTGCCAAGAAGATACCAACATCACCTCCAATATTGCGGGGACCGGATTAGGGCTTAGTATTTCGTCACGTATGGTGGAAATGATGGGAGGCTCGATAAACGTTGAGTCAGAGAAGGACGTGGGCAGTTGCTTTCATTTCCAATTAACCGTAGTGCCATCAGATCATTCTGAACATAAAAATCGTAAACAAACCGTTGTCTATTATTCAGATGCGCCATCGAAACTTTTACTCGATGACTTGTTCCGCCTTGGTTACTCACCACAACTAAAATCAATCGAAACAAACTTGGCGGCAACTGACCTCCCAGAGATCGCTTTGATGGAAGATATTAACCAAGCCAAAACACTGCATCGCTTAGCACCAGAGGTGAAAATCATCATAGTGAAAGATAATCTTAGTGATCCTATGAGTGAGTGTCATTTTATCTCAGGCTATGTGACTCTTCCTATGCTCGGTTCCCGCTTAAGTAGCATGTTGAACTCCGTGCTTGAAAGGTCACAGCCACAACCCCCTCAACATCAACCTGAGCCGATAGAAGCGACTGTACGTCAAAAAGTCCTCATAGTTGAAGATAACCGCGTAAATCAGAAGGTGGTATGTATCAATTTAGATAAGTTAGGGATTGACTATTTGATTGCCAATGATGGACAAGAAGCGATTGATTTATATCGAGAGCATCATCAAGACATCGGCCTTGTTTTGATGGACTGCATGATGCCGAATGTAGATGGCTTTGAGGCAACAGAGCGAATCAGGCGCTATGAAGAAAACCTGCAACTTCAGGCAACACATATCCTCGCTTTAACGGCATCCGTGCTCGATGATGATATTAAACGTTGCTTCGAGTGTGGAATGAACGATTATCTTCCAAAACCATTTAAGCGTGACATGATGCTGCAAAAAATTGATGAACAACAGTTTACGCACAAGGCAGGCTGACCAAGGAGCTTTGGAAAAAAAGAGTGATGGTGAAGCTGAAATACAGATACGGGATGCGAATAAATAAGGCTTAAGAGCAAAAAAACGGAGACCGAAGTCTCCGTTTTCTAAAGCTTATGTGTGACTTTCTCTGCTATAGAGAAAGGGGGATGATGTAGGGTAGCAGCGACGCATTACTGCGACACCGCCCCCTAAGAACCGTACGTGCGAGTTTCCCCGCATACGGCTCAAGCCTTTATAAGCACCTACCTAAGTAAATGCCAGCAACTCAAACATGTAATTGCCTATGACAATTAATATGCAACATCATAAGATTTTCGCTATTGTCCGAACCACCATCGACTCGTCGAATGATATGGTGAACATCCCATTCATCTTCAGAGGCAAACTGCCGGTGGCATACCGCACACTGGAAACCCTGCCTTTCGGCAATTTTCCAAAGCTTCATGTTAACTGATAAAGATTTCTTCAATCTTCTGATCGTCAAACTTTCAAAATATTGCTCATCTTCTGGTAAGTAACAATTCGCTAATGCCTTAATCTTTACATGCTTGTCGATTTTCACTCTCGATGCGTAAAGCAAACGGTAGTAGCCATCTTCCTCTTTTGGTCTTGGTGCACTGAATACCCAATTCCTATCCCCTACTGACTTAAAGTATTTATCTTTAATCCAGCGTTTTCGGCGATTAGAATGGATACGTCGACACCAACGCCAAAGCATCTTCCAGATTCGGTAATCTACATACTTGAATGTCTCACTAGCACAGATCCAACGATGGTAATTACACCACCCTCTGATCATCGGGTTCAACTTGGCAATGATTGCACTCGCTGGAGCCGTTTTGTGACTATCGAGATAATCTTTTATGTTTTTCAAAAAGACTTTCACATTCTTTTTCGCAGGCTTGATTAACATCTTGCCTTTGTATTTCCGAACGTTCTGCCCTAGGAAATCAAACCCATTCTCTATATGTGTGATTAATGTTTTTTCCTTCGACAGTTCTAACCCACGATCCGCCATAAAGGCTTCAACTATTGGCAGTACTTCTTGCTCTAACAACTCTTTCGAGATGCCAGTGATGACGAAGTCGTCAGCATATCGCACATAGTTAACCTTAGTTTTATAACTAGCTTTGGTGTTTTTCTTCCCGAAATGAGATTCCAGCACCGCATCTAGCCCGTCTAAAGCCATATTCGCAAGTACAGGAGAAATAATTCCTCCTTGCGGTGTACCTGCTTCTGTTGGATTCCAACTTCCAGATTCCATATATCCGGATTTAAGCCACTTCTTGAGTATCACTTTATCCATAGGGATATTAGCGATTAACCAATCGTGACTAATGAAATCAAAACACCCTTTAATATCCCCCTCTAATACCCATTGGGCACTACTCTTGCGACTGAGGTTTACGAAACATTGTTCAATAGCATCAGCACAATTGCGGTGAGGACGAAATCCATAGCTATGTCTGTCCGCTTTGGTTTCCGATACAGGTTCTAGCGCTAACAGGTGCAGTGCCTGCATTGCTCTATCACGCATGGTCGGTATTCCTAGCGGACGTTCTTTACCATTAGATTTAGGAATGTAAACCCTCCTTAACGGCATTGGCTTGTAGCCTTTACTCGTTAGAGATTGAATAGCATCCCATTTCAAAGTTGGTGTATTCCAAAGTACTTTGTCGACACCTGATGTTTTCTTTCCACGGTTTTCGGTTACCCGTTTTACCGCTATCGCTTTGGCAGAAAAAGAGCGTATTAACATGCGCTGTAGCTTTTTAATTTGCCTGTTATCGCCGTGTTTAGTTGCCTTCGCAATCCGTACTTGTAGCTTCTTTACTCTTTGATGGCATAGCTTCCAATTAATGGTTTGCCAGCTATCGTTCGAGTATGAGAATGCAGGTAGACACTGTGCCTTACTCATCTTGCTTTCCTCATGGTGGATCCCCCATGTGGAGTGAAGATAGATCTCCCCTAAGGGTGAAGTATCATTCACCCTCAGGGGGACAAGTATCAACCAGCGAACGAAGTTCGCTAGTCATCCTTCGGCTTTACAAGCCTTCTTACGATTAAAGACCTAATGGAAGTCTGCACTCTTTCGAGTTGAGGCAAAGTCTGAACCTCTATCTTGGCGATTACAGCCAAGCATTCGCTTTATCCATCGCTCCCATACCCACTCATCCAACAGCTCCCCTTACGGGTTACCTGCCTCGAGGGCGAATAATTGGGCTTACCAAGTTCCTGTATTTGTACAATTAGTTACTTAGGTTCTACCTATTCAACGGTGGCACAACAGTAGCGTAATCCCAGATGTAAAAGGAATAACCTGTCCACATACCTTTTGGTCAGAGCGCCTTGCAGTAATCAACCTAGATTGATTGCTACAAACAAAGACATTTCGCTCGTCGCGGCTGACGTTGTTTATCAGTAGTTCACATACGTTAACCTTATAACCAAGCCTAGCCTCTCAATCGGTCGTCATTACCGATATCTGTATTATTTGCTCGCGCAAACGACACACCTTTTCAGGGAGTACATTGTCAGGAAGCTTCGCACCAATCCGTTACCAGATTCGCACTATCCCTAGGCTACTACTTGCTACAAAGTAGGTCTTATCACTCAAACTGTTGTTGAGAGTAAGACAATACAAACACAAGCTTCAGTCAATTGACTGTTGAAGCACCTCTTCTTGTTCTGTCAGTGAGGAGTACTCACTTTCAGCTAAGAAGCCAAGAGCTGCAGTTTATGAGGGCATGCCAAACCATTGGCATGTCGGTCCCATGTCTTTCCTTTTTAAAGGCAGTTTCCTGCGCGTTGGTGCCAAAGATTATTACTTTGAATGCACATCGGCATAGTTAACTAAGAGGCAGCACGCTGCCTCTGACATATTTCCGTTTCGAAGACCCTTTCGGGTATGGAGGTTGGGTGAGAGGAACTCTAGGCAGAGCGTTATCATTACATCCTCGGAGTTGATAACTAGGGCGGTTATATCCAACGATATTTCCGCCCACCTCAGTACATTATCCTGAGGAACAGTCAATGCGACCCTTGTCGCACTACATCATGCCGCCCATGCCACCCATACCGCCCATGCCACCCATATCAGGCATTGCAGGGCCAGAATCTTGTGGCTTATCAGTGATCATCGCTTCTGTTGTGATCATAAGACCAGCAACTGACGCTGCGAACTGAAGTGCAGAGCGAGTTACCTTAGTTGGATCTAGGATACCCATTGCAATCATGTCGCCGTATTCGCCAGTCGCCGCGTTGTAACCGTAGTTACCTTCGCCAGCACGAACGTTGTTAGCAACAACAGATTCTTCATCACCTGCGTTCTTAGTGATTTGACGGATAGGCGCTTCCATTGCACGTAGTGCAACACGGATACCGACGTTTTGCTCTTCGTTGTCGCCTTCAAGGCCAGCAACTTTAGATGCAGCGCGGATAAGTGCAACACCACCACCAGCAACCACACCTTCTTCAACGGCAGCGCGAGTTGCGTGAAGTGCATCTTCAACGCGGTCTTTCTTCTCTTTCATCTCAACTTCAGTTGCAGCGCCTACTTTGATTACTGCAACACCGCCAGCTAGCTTAGCTACGCGCTCTTGAAGTTTCTCTTTGTCGTAGTCAGACGTTGCATCTTCGATTTGTTGACGGATTTGAGAAACACGACCTTGGATCATTGTTTCTTCGCCCGCGCCATCGATGATGGTTGAGTTTTCTTTAGTGATAGTTACACGCTTAGCTTGACCTAGGTCTTCTAGCGTTACTTTCTCTAGGTCTAGGCCGATCTCTTCAGAGATAACCGTACCGCCCGTTAGGATAGCGATGTCTTGCAGCATAGACTTACGACGGTCACCGAAACCAGGCGCTTTAACAGCAGCCACTTTAACGATGCCACGCATGTTGTTCACAACTAGAGTTGCAAGCGCTTCGCCTTCTACATCTTCAGCGATGATAAGAAGTGGACGAGATGCCTTAGCAACTGCTTCTAGAGTCGGAAGAAGTTCACGGATGTTCGAAACTTTCTTGTCGATAAGAAGAATGAATGGGCTTTCTAGATCAACAGAACCCGCTTCTTGGTTGTTGATGAAGTAAGGAGATAGGTAACCACGGTCGAACTGCATACCTTCAACTACGTCTAGCTCGTCTTGTAGAGCCTGACCTTCTTCAACCGTGATTACGCCATCACGACCTACTTTTTCCATCGCTTCAGCAATGATGTTACCTACTGTCGAATCAGAGTTCGCAGAGATAGTACCTACTTGCGCGATAGCTTTTGTATCTGCACATGGAACAGAAAGGCCTTTTAGCTCTTCAACTGCAGCGATAACTGCTTTGTCGATACCGCGCTTAAGATCCATTGGATTCATGCCAGCAGCAACGGCTTTTAAGCCTTCAGTGATGATTGCTTGAGCAAGAACTGTTGCTGTAGTCGTACCGTCGCCCGCCGCGTCATTCGCTTGCGAAGCCACTTCTTTAACCATTTGCGCGCCCATGTTTTGGAACTTGTCTTCAAGTTCGATTTCACGTGCAACTGAAACACCATCTTTAGTGATAGTCGGTGCGCCAAATGATTTGTCTAAAACAACGTTACGGCCTTTAGGACCTAGTGTTACTTTTACTGCGTCAGCCAGAACGTTTACACCTTCTAGCATTTTAATACGTGCGTCATTACCAAATTTAACGTCTTTAGCAGCCATCTTAATTTCCTTTCAAATTCTTTGTTTCGGGGCGTCTCAGCGTTATCGCGTCATTCTGAACAGTGAGGGACGAACGTGATTCAGAATCTACTCAAATCGCACTCTGTTTAGATTCCAGATAATTCGTTCCTCATTTCTGGAATGACGATATGAATCATCCAATACTGGCTCTGATAACTGTTACTGAGAGTTAAATGAAAAATAGATTACTCGACGATCGCCATGATGTCGTTTTCAGACATAATCAGAACTTCTTTGCCGTCGATTTTTTCAGTTTTCGTGCCGTAACCTTCAGCAAAGATAACGGTATCGCCAACTTTTACGTCCAACGGTTGCACTGAACCGTTTTCTAGAATGCGGCCTTTGCCGACAGCTAGAATGATACCGCGAGTCGATTTTTCTGCGGCAGAACCAGTTAGAACGATGCCACCAGCAGATTTAGATTCAACTTCTTGGCGCTCAACGATAACTCGGTCATGTAGAGGACGGATATTCATCGGTCTTATCTCCTGATAATTTCCATTTAAATTTTGATAGTTGCCACGATTAGCGTGGGTCAAACAATATGTTGGGGGCGATGTGAAAGATCCCAAGGGGGGAACGAAAAAATTGTGAGCTAAAGTGCAGATTCTCACCCCTCATCTTTCCCTGCTTTTCGTTTACTCGTATCCCGCATCTGTTTATCCTACGCTTTTGGTTTCTATCGGCGTTTTGCATGCAAGATAAGCACGGGCTATTAACGGCCCCAATTGAGAGTACATTGCGTACCATGACCATACCGACCATATTCGGTATGGTGGCGATCTTGATGTTTAACTTGGTCGATACCTTCTTTATCTCACTGCTCGGCACACAAGCACTTGCAGCAGTGAGCTTTACCTTTCCAGTCACCTTTGCCATCAACTGCATCACCATGGGGATTGGTATTGGCTTATCGACATGTATCGGTCGATTGCTTGGCCAAGGCAGCGCACAAAATGCAGCACGCTTTACCTGCCATGGATTATTACTCGCGCTACTTCTGGTCTGCTGCGCTTCCGCTGTTGGCATTATCTCACTCGACCCCTTATTTACTTTATTGGGTGCCGAAGCGGAGTTACTGCCTCTGATCTCTGAGTACATGCTGATCTGGTATATCACCATTCCCCTATTAGTGATCCCAATGGCAGGCAACAGCGCTATTCGTGCCAGTGGCGATACCAAAACGCCTGCTAAAATCATGATGCTGGCAGGGTTAATCAACGGCGTTCTCGACCCTTTGCTTATTTTTGGATACGGCCCCTTCCCTGAACTAGGGATTCAAGGTGCTGCAATTGCAAGTGGTTTCAGTTGGTTTGGCGCTTTGTGTTGCTCGCTGTACATCTTGATTAAACGAGAAAAGCTTCTGGCTTTACCGAATATCAAAAACATCCTTAGCGATTGGTATCAAATACTGACTATCGGCACTCCTGCGGCACTGTCCAATGCGCTCAATCCATTAGCGGGTGCCATCATAATGATGATGTTGGCCAAACAGGGAACCGAAGCCGTTGCTGCTTATGGTGCTGCTCAGCGTATTGAATCCATTCTTATCATTGTGTTGATGTCTCTGACTTCAGCCCTTACGCCTTTCATGGCGCAGAACTTTGGCGCAAACAACTCTCAACGCAGCTTTAAGGCATTGTTTCTCAGTATGCGTTTTGCTGTGATGTTCCAAGGTTTGATTTTCTTAATGATGGTGCCGTTGAGCATCCCCTTAGCTGCCCTGTTCTCTCAAGAAGAATCCGTACGAGGCATTTTGTGGCATTACTTGTTGGTCGTCCCCTTTAGCTATGGATTCCAAGGTATTGTGATGATGCTGATCAGTGGAATGAATGCCATGCATCAACCACTCAAAGCCTTTCAATGGAGCTTCATGCGTTTGTTTGTGTTTACCTTGCCCTTTGCGTGGATAGGCAGCCAAATTGATGGTGTCGAAGGGTTGTTTATTGGTTTAGCCTTGGGGAACATCATGGGTGGTATTTCAGGGTATTGCTTTGCACTTCGTGTGAGGGCTAAAGCAGATGCGGGATACGAAGAGGGATAGTACAAACCAAAAACTGAAAGACAAACGCTGACTACGCAGCGCTTAGTCCATCTTCGTTATATTTATGTCGCTAGAGCAAAGTTGATCGTATTTACCTTCGCTAGATTAACGTTCTGTTTTGCTTGCCACAGATCATAGTGATCCTGCATTGTTAACCAACTCTCCGGGGTTCTACCCAGTGACTTAGAAAGACGTAAAGCCATTTCAGGAGAAACTGCACTTTGGCCTTTAAGAACACGATTCAGCGTAGAAGGGGATACATCAAGCTGCTTTGCAACAAAACGACAGCTATAACCAAACGGTTCCATATATAGGTCATAAATAAACTCACCTGGGTGAGGAGGGTTGTGCATACTCATTAGTGATAATCCTCATAATTTAAAATATAGGCATTACCATCAATAAATTCGAAAGTAATACGCCAATTACCATTTACTGTGATTGACCAAATACCATCTCTATCCCCTTTTAATGGGTGAAGCTTAAAGCCAGGTAGATCAACATCATCAATAATGGTTGCAGTATCTATAGCTGCCAACTGCATCCTAAGCTTACGCTCATGCTTAGCTTGAATACCGGCTTTACTGCCAGTCTCAAAAAACTTTTTGAGACCTTTATGCTTGAATGTTTTAATCATACAGAGATTGTAGCGTGTTGCGCATCATGAATCAAATTTCAAGCAGCTTAAGAGCAGATGCGAGATTCGGGTAAACGGGATGCGAAGAGCCTCAAAAACAGATACGAGATTCGAAGAGCTTGAGAGCAGAAAAAGACTAAAAGAAGGAAGATGACATGGAAGACACCACTTACAAAATGCTTTATGACGCACCAATTGGCAAGATGATCATTGTGAGCAATGGTGTGTCGCTTATTGAAATTGACCATGTAAATCACGAAGAGCTAATGACTAGCAATCCAGATGACCTTTGCCAACTGGCAGCGAAACAGTTAGATGAGTACTTCGCAGGTCATCGAATAGAATTCGATTTGCCATTAAGAGCGATAAAAGGCACTGACTTTCAAAAAGTAGCTTGGCAGGCTTTAACAACCATTCCTTATGGCGAAACCATCAGTTACGGTGAACAAGCGAAAATAATGGATAACCCAAAAGCCGTAAGAGCTGTGGGTGGTGCAAATGGCAAGAACCCATTTAGTATTGTTGTGCCTTGCCATCGAGTCATCGGCGCAAATGGCACATTAACCGGCTACACCGGCGGCATGAACCGCAAAGAGTGGTTACTGGATTTTGAGCGTTCGGTTGTAGATAGAACGCAATAAGCCTTACCTCGCTAGATCAATAATATAAAGTTTCACCATCAAGAAGCGCCATTATCACCAGACAACATATAGTCTATATTTAAAATTTCATACAAAGAGGTGATGGTAATGTCCACTGATACGATTGAATCTTATGAAGATCGAAAGCGTAGAGATGGAGCTATAGCGCTAATGAAACTATTATCGTTTTCTATTGATGATAAAAAACATGGCCGAGTCAATTCAGGTACTCAGATTCGAGATAAACTGGCAAAACGTAAACAATCGGTTCAAGAATCAACATCACCGTTACGCTGATAATAATACGTTCGGTTACTTTAGTTTAATCCCATAAGTGTCAATATGGGCAAGTAACTCGCTTGATGTAATTCTATGCTTAACGAGCAAGTCAACCTTGAATGGAAGCGACGACTGTTCTAAACGATCTTGCAAGCCTGCGACAACACTTAACGAAATCCCATTCCCCTCGATAACAATATCGATGTCGGAGTTATCTTTATAACTTCCAAGGGCTCTAGAACCGAATACCCAGGCATGAATGACTGCGGCATGACTCAAAACAATGTCCTCAATCAACTGATACTGATGAGGCTTAAGGCCGACCGAGTCTGGTTTAACCAAATAACTATCGATCACATTTAACCTCTTGTTCGCATTGACCCTCTTGATCACATTTAAGCTTTAAATAGAGTGTGACTTGCCCTATCACTGGTGAAAATGACTCTAAGATCAGTGACTGAGCTTCAAGGACATTTTCCTCATCATAGGTGTAGGACAATAAATTTCGTTTTATGAGTGCTTCAAGCATAATCTCACACTGCTCCGAAGACAGGTGCTTAGCTTCTAAGGCCGTACGAAAAACGCTCCTCGGCGAAGCCACATCAAACCCTTCAAACTCAAGTAAGTCTTTAAGGGTCTTCCATGTCAGTTCGAAAGAAAATTCAAAAGTTTGTACTAACCCAGCGAGCTCTAACTCATTGTAGCTATCTTGTGAGCACGCTCTCTCAAGCCTTTGCTGCGCTTTCATTAAGTTTTGCAGTCGTTGCTTCCAACGGTCTGGGTTTGAGTTCATATAAACAGCCTAAATATAAGGTAAAAGACAAGTATAGTATGAGCCTTAAGCTACCTAATCATTCAAGAAATGTCACTCTTTCGATATTCATCAAGACTGTTCTTTTCGTCTTTTGTTTAAGGTCGTGCCCTTATGTTCTCCCCTGCATGTTTTTCTTACCCAATACCTGTCCTTAAGCTCTTCGCTACTCGTTTACTCGTATCCCGTATCTATACTCAAATTCCAGATACAAAAAAACGGCCACACTCGCGTGCAGCCGTTCTAGTATTCGATGAAAGTTAAAAACTATTTAACGATCACATCACCTGACATTTCTGCCGGGATTGCGATACCAGACAAAGAAAGCATCGTTGGTGCAAGGTCAGACAGCTTACCGCCCTCTTTGAACTCAACGTCTTTGTTACCTACGTAGATAAGTGGCACTGGTAGGTTAGTGTGTGCAGTGTGGATGCCGCCCGTTTCTGGGTTTACCATCATTTCCGCGTTACCGTGGTCAGCTGTGATTAGCAGTTGGCCGTCAGCTTCTTTGATTGCTTCAACCACTTTACCAAGACATTCGTCTAGAGACTCTACCGCTTTAACCGCTGCATCATAAACGCCAGTGTGGCCAACCATGTCACAGTTAGGGAAGTTACAAACGATAGCGTCGTATTTGCCGCCTTTGATTGCGGCAACAAGCTTTTCAGTTAGCTCTGGTGCGCTCATTTCTGGCTGTAGGTCGTAAGTTGCTACTTTTGGAGAAGCAACAAGTTGACGCTCTTCACCTTCGAACTCGTCTTCGATACCGCCATTGAAGAAGAAAGTAACGTGCGCGTATTTCTCTGTTTCAGAGATACGTAGCTGCGTTTTACCTTGCTTCGATAGCCATTCACCGTAAGTGTTCTCTAGAGAAGCCGGTGGGAATGCACATAGAAGCGGGATGTCTGCTGCGTATTGAGTCAGCATCACGAAATCGATCGCTGGGAATACGTTACGAGCAAAACCATCGAAATCAGGAACGAATGCACGTGTAATTTCACGAGCACGGTCGGCACGGTAGTTCATGAAGATAACTGCATCGCCATCTACGATAGCGGCAGACTCTTCGCCTTCTGCTTTGATTTCTGTCGCTTTTACAAACTCATCGTTTTCATCACGAGCGTAAGCCGCTTCTAGGCCAGCAACCGCTGTATCAAACGTGAATTCTGCTTTTGCTTGAGTCAGCAGGTCGTAAGACTCTTGAACGCGATCCCAGTTGTTATCACGGTCCATTGCGTAGTAACGACCAATAAGCGAAGCCACACGGCCTTTGCCTAGCTTAGCGAACAGTTCTTGGAAACGTGCCAGTGTGTTTTCTGCGCTACGTGGCGGCGTATCACGGCCGTCTAGGAATGCGTGTAGGTAGATTTTCTCTGCGCCACGTTCTGCTGCCATTTCAACAGCTGCGTAGATGTGATCTTCATGAGAGTGAACGCCACCTGGAGACATAAGGCCCATGATGTGAACCGCTTTCTCAGCTTTCACCGCTTTATCGATAGCGTTAACCAGCGTTTCAGTTTGGCCGAATTCGCCGTCTGAAATTGACTTAGTAATACGAGTAAGATCTTGGTATACCACGCGACCCGCACCAATGTTGGTGTGACCCACTTCAGAGTTACCCATTTGGCCATCAGGTAGGCCTACATCTAAGCCAGAAGCCGAGATTAGCGTGTTAGGTTGGTTAGCAATAAGACCGTCTAAAACTGGAGTCTTAGCGTTCGCGATAGCGTTGTCTTGGTTGTCTTCACGGTAACCGTAACCGTCAAGGATCACTAGAGCCATTGGCTTCTTAGCTGACATAGGACTGACCTCGTTCAATTCAAAATAAATCGGTATAAAAACAAATTAGCGTAATTTTACTACAGTTTACAGTCAAAACTGTAGTGGAAGATCAAGAAAGGGCGCAGGTAGGATGATCGAATGTGAAAAAAAGCGTCATTTTGTGTTTAAGGCACCTACAAAGCTTAAGCAATAATACTAGCCAAAACATCGTAGCCACCATTCTTAATCAACGTTCAATTACATACTAAAACCAAATGTCACATTCAAAATGCACAGAACAAAACATACTCAACCAGGTGTACATATTGATAGTTTTAGCGTAAGATACACGCAAATAAACTCCTACAAAAAATTGGCTAGAGTTCATCATGTTATTAGAGCTATCATTTGTTGGCTTCTTCTCCTTTTCCTCACTCTTTTTGATGAGAAAAGTGGCAAAATCCATTGGCTTAGTGGATAAACCGAATGAGAGAAAGTTACACACTGGTGCGATCCCATTGGTAGGTGGTATAGCGATCAGCTTAACCATTGGCCAATTCATCGTTACCCATCCAGACGTCATCCCGCATAGCCCACTCTTTTTAGCTTCTGTTATTGCTCTTATTATTATCGGGGCGCTTGATGACAAATTCGACATTAGCTTCAAAATACGACTGGTGGTGCAAGCAATTCTCTCCATCGGCATGATGTATTTCGCCGACATTCGATTAGATAACATTGGTAACCTGTTTGGTACTGGCGACCTGCATTTAGGCTTCCTGAGCCCTGTAGTAACCATACTCGCAGTGATTGGCGCGATTAACGCGTTCAATATGGTCGACGGCATTGATGGATTGTTAGGTGGGCTTGCTATTGTAACTTTTGGCGGTATCGCCGTTTTACTTCAAGTCGACAGCCAACATGGCTTAGCGTATTTATGCGTGGTGTTCATTGTCGCAACCATCCCTTATATCTTAATGAACTTAGGCATTCTTGGGCGAGAGCGTAAGGTCTTTATGGGCGACGCTGGCAGCATGATGATTGGCTTTACTGTGATTTGGTTACTGCTGGGCGCAAGCCAAGATCCATCAGAAGCTATGATGCGACCGATTACTGCACTGTGGTTAATTGCTGTTCCGCTGATGGACATGGCTGCCATCATGTTCAGACGCGTACGCCGCGG
Organism: Vibrio sp. 10N.261.51.A4; assembly: GCF_041471945.1. Lineage (NCBI taxonomy): Bacteria > Pseudomonadati > Pseudomonadota > Gammaproteobacteria > Vibrionales > Vibrionaceae > Vibrio > Vibrio sp. 10N.261.51.A4. The sequence goes on along the minus strand of NZ_JBFRPJ010000083.1, from coordinate 13,413 downwards.
TGACTCCCCTTTCAAGCCCGACAGAGAGCACCTACACCACATCTTCCAACGCCTTGGTTTTACATCGCGACAAACCCTGGCCATCATTTGTGCTATCGCAAGTAGCTTCGCTGGCTTCGGTATCTACGGAGAGTTCCTAGAAATTGCTGAATCGACCATGTTCATCCTGTTTATGATTTGTTTTGCTTCATACACTGTAGCTATGAGCTATGTTTGGCGCATCACCAGCTGGATTAGAAGTTTGCGTAACCTTCCAGAAAAAGTCTACTAGTGATTAGAAGTGTATTAATAGTTTAGTTTCCAGAAAGCACGTTCAATGAACGAGCTTTCAAATCAAAACTTCTTAAGCAAAACGTAAAAAGGGCCCAACCTCATATTGAGATTGGGCCCTTTTTCTGTGTTTATTTTGGTTTAAGCGATTGTGATTTAACTCTGAAGCACGTCACGATGACGAAGAACACACTAAGCTCTGGCACTTGGAAGTATTCATCTCATAGGCCCAATGTTGAATAAACTAATAGCAACAAGCAAATCAAAACTAAAGACTCGCGTGGAGTAAAACTTGCGCCGTTAGGCCGCTATGCTAATCTCATTTTGTTAGGTGGTTACTCGGCCCTCAGGTAACCTTCAGTGAAAATCGAGCGTTGGTGATAGGCGCTTACATCAAGAGGACAACATCATGTTAGCCCCAATTCTCAGTGCGTTGTTAATGACGATTCCCTTTATCGCGGTCAGTGATAAGGTTCCTTCTTGGCTCAATGTCACCGGCTGGACGTTGATCGTATTGATGCTGTTGCTAGGCTGGGCAACATTAAAAGCCGATAACATCATCGCTTGGTGTGAAAAGCAACGGGATAACGACCGCCCGACTCGTTAACACGAAGGCTTACCTTTTACTCACATTAACGTATCGAAAGCCGCCGCCTTAAAACGGCGCATTTTCGCTAGGGCTTGTCTTTCACGTCTTGTGATTTCTTCTCTTCAGCGTCATTGGGACGTCTTGAACACACCTCTTCAAATTGATTTAACGTCGTTTCATCGATCGCGCCTGATTGGTGTAAATCATTGACGGTCTCACTCACTGTCTTCAATACATCGCTCATCTCATCCTCACTTTGATGCTCACAACCTTTGCTTTTGTCCTCTGAGCTTAACAGAAACGATACCAAAACGAACTCATAAGATCAGTCGCAACTGGCAAAGTGAATCAGCGCTTTTCAACGTTAAATAAACCTTAACTTAAAGACTCAAGTTTGCGACAGAACCGGGGATTCGCAAGAATACGGCGTTGATATGTGTCTTAATCAAAACTTGCCAAAAAGTAATCCATTGGCTTACACTTCATTTATGCATACAATCGTTGAATTACCCGAATACAAGAAACGAGTTGAAAAGCTCCTTTCTGAGGAAGAGAACAAGCAAATCATTAATTATCTAGCAGAGCACCCGAAAGCCGGTGTGTTAATGCAAGGGACAGGTGGAATTCGTAAGCTCAGGTGGGCAAAAGAGGGCAGTGGTAAAAGTGGTGGTGTAAGAGTTATCTATTACTACCATAGTGAAGAAATACCATTGTTTATGCTTTCTCTCTTTGGCAAAAACGAGAAAGCTAACTTATCTAAAGCTGAATGTAATGTTCTTAATAAACTAACCAAAATACTTGCAGACAGTTACGGGAGGTAATCATGACTAATGCATTTGAAAGTATCCAGCAAGGTCTCATGGAAGCCATTGAATTCGCAGATGGCGAAAACAAAGAGGCTACAGTTCACAAGTTTGACTCTGTTGACGTTAAAGCGGTGCGTAATAATGTAGCAATGACTCAGACTGAGTTTGCATCTACATTTGGTATCAGTCTAGGTACATTACGTCACTGGGAGCGTGGAGATAGAACACCAAGAGGTCCTGCTTTAGTGTTACTGAATGTACTTGCGAAAGATCCCCAAGCAGTAATCAGAGCTCTTGCTTGAACTACTACACCTCTAAAGGAGTATTAATCCCTATCGCTCTACCATTAGAATTGAATCGGCTTACATTGTCTCTTATAGGCGTTTAACGTGTTGGTCGTCCCTACCACCAAAAGATTTATGCTGGTGACCTTAACCCCTCAAGTGGAAGCGGGTACACCTAAAATGTAATGAGATTAAATGCAATGCATTGCAATGCAATGTGACATCACACATAAAACACAGATAACGGCTTGACGTCACCACTGAACATTGGCTAACTTTATAAAAACAGCCGTACACGGTTGTCTTTAGACTCAATATTGCCATGTTCTGGCACTAAGCGAGATAAGTATTGCGGTCTCGCTTCAACCTCGCCATTAAGGTACTGCCTTATAAATAACGGGAAATGGCCGTCCCCTTTACACTCAACTGCACCATGACCGCACCTCTTTGTGCGTCATGCAGTGTCACTCGCGAGACTTTCATACTCTCGCTCACTAACTGGCGACACCGCTTGTATTGCTGTGTTGCAGTACTGCTGATTGTTACTCAGCGCTGAGATGGGATTGCCCATCAAGGACCTGATAACCTCACACGCAGACTTGATCATGTTCCATCCTGATCACACTTAACTCTCTATTTTCTTACTGAAACGTACAACATTCGGATTATCGAATCACGTACGTTCGGCTTACTTTTATCATGCCTAAAGGATTTTACTTATGGGTAGACAATCAAATGAAAAAAAGCGCAACCGAGCCAACAATGCTGGCGGCGTTCCCGTCGATGCGTATAACGTCGGCCTTGCCATCGCCAATGTATTGCATGAACTCAGACCCAAGACGTCGGGCGTGCTGACTGAACCCACGACACCCCTCAACCTTTATCACATTTACTTTCTGTATTTATGGATCGCAGGCCACCTGTCTGGCATCGAAAGAGAACAGGATATTCCCGATCTGGTGTTGGTCTCAGGGCGAGTCGATTGTGCGCTTCATCACCTTCGCCGAGTGCGTGAAGGTGGCGTTTCATGGGTCGAATATGCCATACCTTGCGCCTTGGCAAAGGAAACCGTGTATTTATGGCAACCCATGCCAGACGCGCTCAATGCCGTCTTTAGCTATTGGCTTACTCATCATGACACGGAGCTTCACCTCAATAAAATGCAAAAGAAACAGCTCTTTTGGCGATTAAAAAAGAGAAAGCTACGCACGCCGGAGGCGCTCAGAAGCCAACTTGTGCTGCGAAAAGACCTCTTGTATTCCTACATCGAGCGAATGGCACATTGCGATCCTTATCTCTCACTTCCAGCCCAAAAACTCATCACCGCCAAGAAAGTCCACCATCACAGTGCACTGAGTTACCAAATGTTGAACTGCGATCAAATTCGCTATGAGATTTTTTGTGCGCACAACCGCTATTTGCAGAGACTCATTCCCCAAATAAACCGGCGTCATATTAAACCCTTTTGTGATGTCAGGCTTCCCACCACTGGCGCACTTATTCCCGTCTTTACAACGCTTAACGAGCGTCCCCCTTACCTGAAAAAAGCAGGCGCGATCGTGGCTTTCACTCTCGAACTGACCGAGGGCGCTCGAACCTATATTCCAATACCGCCCATCTCCATTGGCTCTACGCGCGCGATCCCGATTCCCAAGCTGAGTCTCTTCTTTGGTCACCTTCGCCAACAACTGGCAACGGCGCCAGAAAAAAACGCCTCCCAAGACGCGCTTCGTGAGTATTACAACGCGCGCACCTACGAACTGGCGTTGTTATTTGTCCTTCTTACCGGCACTCGCCCTACTCACCACATCTCGATAGAACGGGAAGCCTGCTTTGATTTACAACGCGCCCTTATCAAAGACAAGGGACGCTATCGCCTTATTGATATTCCGAACTACTTACGACAAGCGATTGAGTCTTACCTTAAACTTCAAGCGCGCGTGCTCCAAACGTTAGCGCCCAATGGCGCCTCTGCCATGGGCCCCCTATGGTACTTGATTGATGAGAACAACGTCGCCGTCCCCCTCACCGCAAAAACCTTGAGGTTGTTTATGCATGCACAGTGGCAGCATTGCTTTCAACAAAGGCTGGAGGCCCCCGAAGAAAAAGTCGTCCCTTACCAGCTTCGTCACAGCTTTGCCCAACACGCCTTGATGGCCACTCACCCACGCTTAACCACCCAACAAATTGATGTCCTGATGGGCCACAGCGAACTGGGTGAACACCTTGGCAGCGCTTATGCTTTTCAAGCTTGCAACCAAACATTGATTGCGCATTTGAACCATTGGCCATCGCGGCTGCAGCTCTCTGCCATTACGCCCTGCCCTTCAAAAAAGGACCGTGCCTTATGAACCGTCAAAGCCACACCGCAAAACACATCCATCACTTCTACCAACAGCAGTCGCTAGCGTGCGCTGAAGTTGACGCCTTCGAGGCCTTCTTAACGCTGCTTTCCCAAGAGAGGGGCCAAGAAAGTGAGCATGAACGCCAATTGACCGAGTCACAAATGGCCTCGATAAACCGAGCCATTTCAGGCATCCCAACAGGCCGGCAAAGAGCCTTAAAACGGGCGCGTGATGAGACCCTTTACTACCTAAACCAGGTGTGCGGCTAGGACTTACCACCGGTAAAGGTGCAACAATTTAACGATCATGAACACTTGTGGTTGGTTTCGCTGTATCAACAAAGTGCAAGGGCCCATGCTATCTCTTTGCATTACCAACAAGAGAGCCTGCATCGTATCAAGCACAGAGGTAGCCCAAACTTGGCGTGGACCGTGTTGACCTTGATGAGAGAAGTGGCGCCTCTGCCGCTCAACGCTTGGTGTGAAAGACTCAATGATCCTACCCCGCTGGAGCGCATTGGCGATCAACTCACCCTAACCATCACGCACCCTGTTAACCTATCGTATTTTGATGATACCGAACCCGTCAGTTTTACGCGCTACGCCGTATCACCGCTTGCTGCCCGCGCCTTCTATGACTGGCAGTGCCAGCAAGAGCCGGGCAACCCAAAGGTGACACTTAACCGATTGCTCAACTCACTCGATGATTTTTATCCCTCTGCGCAGCGCAAAGCGCTTACCCCTCATCAATGGCAACAATCTGTCCAAACCTTATGGCTTCATCGCTTCGCCATCCCCCCTGAAATATTAAAAGATTTCTCTGATCCCATGCGCCATGTAAGTGCGTTACCACAAGAGGCGGCCTCATCGCGCGTAGCCAAAGCGCAAGATATTTATCAGCCGCCATCGTTTGCAAAGATAAAACCCAAAGATGCGAACCAAGAGACTCCGTTTCATCGCTGGCCTCACGCCATGCTCATCAAGTCGCTCAATACGCCCCAACAAGCTGCGCCCACTCAGCCCGAGTGGCAAGCCGACAACCTGTTGCCCCGCTTATTGTTTGATTATGTGCAAGAGCTGAAGCAATTTGGCGGCGTGAAAAAAACACCCTCAGCCCCGCCACCTTGCTGCGCTACACCAGTTTTAAAAATGAACTGTCGACGACCCCACTCCCTCTCTCGATCGCCAATGACAGGGAAGCCCTGCAACAATGGGCCAAAGACCGATACCGCCTCATCCAAGACGAGACAATGGAAAAATGGACTCTGTATCAATTCTTCCGTTTTCTCACTCAGCAATCCATCACTGAGCACTTAGATCTCTCGACTTTCATCAAACCGACCCAAAGCCTAAAAATTGATGCCCTTTCTCTTAGCGCTGAAGAGGTGCACCACCTGGTCACTCAGTTATTAACGCACAGCCTTTCCCCGATGCAGGCGTTATTTGCGAGTGTCAGCGCGTTATTGAGTTATTACGGCGCCCTTCGACGAGGGGAGCTCTTACGCCTGCGCCTTCAAGATATTCGATGCACCCACGAAAAAGGTCAGTTATTTGCGATCTACATTACCAATACCGAGGAAGGCAAAACAAAAAGCGGAGACGCGCGCACGGTTCAGGTTGTGATGCCCGAAATCGGCGCCAAATTAATAAGGTTGTTACTGGCGTTCAAAGCCAACCGTCCTCCTAGCGAGCCATTCATTGGCTTTGAAGGCGAGTCCATCCATTTACGAGCGCGCCACTACCTTTTGCCTATCACGAAAGTGCTCAAACAATTACACGGTAAAAAAGCGCGCTTTCATCACCTTCGCCACAGTGGCGCCAAGCTGCTCTATCAACAAGCACTTTGCCTTGCTAACGGTGCGGCGCCAAAGGCTTGGCATCCAACGCATCAACCCGTCACCGCGTCTCTCTTCTCAACATCCGTTGTAGAGCAACGATTTCAATACTGGTTGCAAGGGCGTTCATTTTCAGAGTTAAACAATATGCTGCTGTTTGATGAAATCGGTCGAATGCTGGGCCATCAACACTATGCGACAACCCGACTGCATTACCTGCATGGCATGGAATGGGTCGCGCCTGCCTTTCTCCCTCAACAGCGAGAATACACACATGCCGAGCTGAGATACCTCTGGGGAATGAAACCAGGTTCCAATGACATCACTCGTCTTCTGATGAGACTCAGCCCTCAATACGCCCAGCTTTCACCCTCTGAAAAGCAGCGCCACCTGCCGAGCTTTACTCATGCACAGCTGGCGGAGGCTCTGAGCCAACGTTTGGGCAGCAAGCGCAAACCAAGTGGTGATCAAGAACGACTTCAAAAGGCGGAGTCAAACGACAACGAGTGGATTGGACTTTGGACAAAAGGCGTCTCAAGTGTAGCCCAAACCCGCCCTTATCGTTTTCAGTGGGAAACTCGAGAACAAATCAAACGCTTAAAAGAAACGCCTTTGGCTTTTTCCATGGTGAGTGACGCATGGCGCGCCTTTGGGCAATACCAAGGCATTGAATGGAATAAAGCCGCACGAACCGCCCTACGTCCCCTTGGCGAACTACACCTCGAAGAAAAACCGCCGCAAAGCGATGACGAGGGAATGAACAACGGCAAGCAATTGTACTTTCTTAGCCCATGCAACCAAAAGGTGGAAAAAGCGCTCCACACCCTCAAGCAATCACCGCTCAAATACCATTGTCATATCACGCTGCATCAAAACCGAAAACGTCTCGACAGTAAAAAATGGGACTTTATACAGGCGGCTTTACTCACAGCAAAAGACACCGCGAATAAAATCATCATCCCCACCGGTCGCACTCAACTCAAGATAGCGTTGGGGTTAGAGGTCACCGATCCACTTCTTCTAGAGCAATTTCAAACATGGTGGAACACCATGATACTTAACGCCTCACAACCAAAAGGACACACATTATGAACACACTGAACTTTCAACCAGAAGTACACGCACGCATTACCGAGCTGGTTAGCGGCATCAAAAAAGGCAGCGAGCACCCCTTTGTCACCTTCATTGTCACTGATAAATCGCTTCATCTCATTGGCGGCGCGACGGAGAAGCTCATCATGACCACGTTGGACAGAGCGTCGGATTGCACATTGGACAACGCCGCTTTCTCGTTTAGCGCCACCGCTTTTGCCAACCTATGGCTGTGCCAAACCAATCATATCGACCAAAAAGAAACGATTTCATTGCAGCTCCGTCATGACAACCAACAAGACGGCGTCGTGCTGGAAGGGCGAACCGAACTGAACTCCTTTCGCTACGCCCTCGCGCAGCCCGCTTGTGAACATCATCTAGCCTTCTTTGATAGCGTCATGACGCACCCCAAGCAAATGATTGAGGCCAAACAAGCGCTGGCGATATGTCAACTGGCCAATACCTGCACCCCTTTCTCAGTGTTTGAGGTCAACAAAGACAGCAACCGCGTTCAAATAGAGCGAGACAACGACATCATTCCTTTCGCGCTCCCTAAGGGTATGAACATCGACATCGATATGGCCCTGACTCCAGAGGCCAAGCACTCACTGGAATCGATCGCGCAAACAACACAAAGCGAGACCTTGTCTGTCTATATCGATGATGAGCAAGCGATGTTTAGCGATGGAGAGCAGGTGTATTGCCACTCCCTGGCGCCATTGCGCGCCTACCGAGAAAGACAGCAGCAACATTTTGAGTTAGAAGCCAAAGTGGTGATTGATATTCTTGAATTTAAAGCCGAAAGGGACAATTTTCAAAAAATCGAAGAGATAAAAAAAGCCAACCAAGCCTTACTTTACCTCACCCCTGAAAGTATGTATTTCGCGAGCTTAGCACCCAAAGTGGGCGCCTTAATGGCACTCACGACCAAGAGTATCATTACTTCACAAGAACAACTGTATAGCGTCAACCTCAACGCCTTATCAAATGTACGTATCAAAGACATCACATCGGCTGATCAAGTCAAGATGACGGTGCTGCGCAGCGCGCAAGGTGAACTCAAATTGGGGTTTCACAATGACGAAGATGGGAAGCACCCTTATTACAGTGTGCCTTTGGAGCGTGCTTTGCCACTCTTGCCTGAGCTAAAACGGATCATCGATATCTCACAGCTCTCAAGTGATAAGCCTGAACAAAACGATCTGTTTGGATTTGATGACGTGTAATGCCATTAATGATAGTCAGTAAGTGCTCAGACGTCGCGCTGGGAAAAGGCTTGATAACAAGATCGGGGGCGTCGATAAGTAATGATTCTACAATCAACATGCTAACGAAGTTATCAAGTGTTTTACCCGCTATTTGTGGGCATTATTTACTGCAATTGGGATTTGGATGAGCGTTTTACTGTTCAATAAACCAGCAAGCCTTTTCCGGGGCGCTAGAGAGCGCCTCAACGCTGTCCTCGATAGCGCTACTCGACTTTCACGTTTATACTCAGGGGGCCTGGAGTGATTGGGTTAAATCGCTGATTCTTGCCATCAGCACCAACCTATCTATACTCGATTCTTTAAAGCCAAATTTTGTATAGAAGGACTGAGCTTCATCGTCTAAAGCATGAACTAATATACTTGCCCCGCCGACCACTTCCATTGCTGCCATAGAGCGCAAAATACAATCTTTGAGCAAACCAACAGCGATATGTTTACCTTGATATTTCAAATCAACGGCAAGTCTCGCCAATACAACCATTGGTATTGGATCGGGGCTATTGCGTTTTAAAGCACTAAAAGCGATATCTCTTGATACCGACCCCATTGCGATAGCGTAGTAACCCACTACCACGTTTCTTTCTGAATCAATGACGACATAAGTTTTCGCACTACCACGGTTTTGACTTTTTAGCGCTTGTTTCTTAAGCCACAGATCGAGAGATTCAACACCACAACAAAAGGAATTGATGAGATCACTGCCTGTAAGTAAGCGAGGTTTAATCAATCCCAAGGCGACTTCCTTTGGAATAAATCTTGAACACCCTCAAGAATTTTAGGTGGTTCATCAAACGCTTTTTCAAAAGCATCAAATGCCGCTTGTTCTAATCTAAAATCTTTCTGATCTGCCAGTACTTTTTGAGCTTCATTCAAAGCGGCTTGTTGAATGAATACGGTTCTATCCACTTTCTGTAGGCTTGCCGCTGCATCAATAACATCACGGACGGAAGGAAATACTCGCATATTGATCGGGGCTGATTTGGTAGCCATAATAATTACCTGTGTATATCTATCACGTATACAAGCATATCACCACAAACCGTATAGTCAATAGATACACAACCTATCAACTATGCATACTTTTACCGTTCTTGAACATCAAGCTTTTTAGCCGAGCCCACCGCACAGCGAAATTTGCCACCAAACCGTACTCAGGACCAAAAAAACGTCAAGAAAAAATAGACGAAGACGGAGAACCGGCTGACATGTTTGGGTTTGATGACACATCAGCGGCGCACCAATGAGCCGTCATTTTTGATGAAAAAACCACCAAAGCACTGGACATCGATCCAGTAAACTACTAGAGTCAATATTGAACGTTTTATAGGCTATCGGAAGAAATGGGCGTGAAGACACGCTTTAGGATTTGGAAGATACCGTGAAATACGTTGGCAGATGATGACCTTGCGTCACACCGCCACACACAATATGCAGTTGGGATAGGAAGGCGGCAACCTCCCTACCCCGTACCGGCTGCGACACGTTTAAGCAGACCCAGCCGATGGCTCGATTCTAGCGAATTCCATTGGTGAGGGACAGATCTATTTAAGATCTGATATCAATGGAGGCCGCTATGGCTCATCTTCGCATCCGTCCTAATGGGCGCATTCAGTTCGATCTTCATTTGTACGGCCAACGCTTTCGCGAAGGTACCCAGCAAATGGCCACCCCAAAAAATGTCAGGCTTGCTCAAGCCACACTCAAACAAATGAACGCCGAGATTGACCTTGGCTCCTTTCAATACCGTGATTACTTTCCACACAGTAAAAAAGTGGCCTTGTTTGAACGCTTACAGCGCGAGAAGTACCCCGACCACCTGTATCCTTTTTTCAATGACTTTGCGAATCAGTGGTATGAGCGTCAAAAAGGCAATTGGAAAGCCAGTTATAAAGGCGTGGTAAAAAACACCCTTGAGCACTACCTCATTCCGCACTTTGGCAATACCTTAGTCTCTGAAGTGTCGCTCTCTCAAGTGGAATTTTTTCGTCAGACCCTGCAAGAAGCTCGTAAGGCCAATGGCGAGCGACAACTCACCAACAAGCGCATCAATAATATTTTATGGCCGCTGATTGCCATTCTGAGCCTCGCCGCCGAAGAGCATCATTTTGATTACCCATTTCGACGCTACAAATCCCTGAAAGAGGAAAAAGCGGATTCGAAACCGCTGACCATGGATGAAGTCCGTACTTTCTTAGAATGCTGTGATGAGCAATGGCATGATTATTTTTTACTGCGATTTTGGACGGGTATGCGAAGTTGTGAAGTGCATGGCCTGTATTGGGAGCACATTGATTTTGACCATCGCTTGATTCGCGTGAGACAAAATTATGTGAATGGAGAGATTTGTGATGTGAAGACGCCGAAGTCACGTCGTGATTTGCAGATGTGCGACACCTTGTTCGCGGCGTTAAAACGTCAGTGGGAAAAGAGAGATGAGTGCAGCTCATTTGTGTTTGCCTCAAAAAGTGGGCGTGGTCTTGATACCCATTACGTTAGCCGAAAGATATGGCACCCCACATTGAAAAAGGCCGGTCTTAAACCTCGCCGCGCCTACGAGACACGCCATACGGCTGCGGTACTGCACATTGCCGCGCATGAAAATCCGATCTATATCTCACACAAACTCGGGCACAGCGACACCAAATTGCTGTTTGAGGTCTACGCCCCTTACGTGGCGAACGCTTCTGGTCAGGATGGACTGGCGTTCAATGACATGATGTTAGGAGGCGAAGCATGATGATACTGACCTTTAACCGCGCTCAATACTTCCATCAAAACCTAACCGATAATGATCAACTGTGCGCCTTTGCATTAGGCTCTGAACTGCCTTCGGTTTATACACTCATCGGCAACAAACAAGAAATGGCGTTAAGTTCATTGAGCGAACAACACCGTTTAGAAGCGATAGCCAAGCAATGTTATGAGCGTTTTATGGAGGATCCGACGTTGCAATCGGTACTCGATAAGTACGCCGACAGTATGATGACCTCGGGCATGGTTATGTTTCACGATGTTCGATTACACGCTCAGTCCCCTGGGCTGACTTTAGCGAAGTACTACTGCGCACTTAAACAAACAGAAGGGCATTTGGATAGGTCGATGGTGTGGGAAAAACACCTTCAATGGTGCCAAGCGTTATCTTTTGCTTTATATGAACATTGCCAAGATCCACGCAGTGATATTTGTTATGGAGAGAAGACCGTCATTATCGATAAGCCGCATAACAGGCAGTGTTACAGCTACACAACCATCAAGAAACCGGTGTCGTTTCAGCTCAACCGATATCAGTACAGGCAGCAGCCTTGGCAGTGGCAAGACTAACGATACCGATAGGATAGCGATAACAAGGGCTAGTGCTTTCTAGCCCTGATTCACCCGAGATCAAATAGCAGGCGAATCATCGTCGTTTCACCGAGTTATTTAAGTGATTAGGTGCTGGCTATTAAGTTATTTTGCAGCGGGCTTCTTCCACTTTCTTACTATCTTGGCCATTTTAAATGAGTGCGTCATCGCGTAAGTGTGGCATAAGAAACACGCCACAATGGTGTAGAACATAATGTATTCCGCCACTTGGAAGTATTCGCCTAGTAACCCGAGCGTTGAGTACACCAATTGCACCAAGCAGATCACCACTAAAGATTCACGAGGCGTAAAACCGATGCGTTGCATGATGTGGTGAAAATGCTCGCGATCCGGTTTAAACGGAGAATGCCCCTTACGAATACGACGGATCATAATGGCCATCATATCAATCAAAGGCACCGCAATTAACCACAATGCCGTCACCGGACGAATCGTATAGTGGCCGTGTTCAGGCTGTGTTCCTCGGATTAAAATCCAGATCACGAGAAAGCCGATCATCATGCTACCGGCATCGCCCATAAACACTTTACGTAGTTTGCCAAAATACCCCAAATTAAACAGCACGAAGGGAAGTAAGATAACCACCATCACTGCCATAAAGAAGGTATAAAACTCAAGGCCATGGGCATAGAACAGCACACCTAACGAGGCAAACACCACTATGCTTAAACCACCCAATAGCCCGTCAATACCATCAACCATGTTAAAAGCGTTAATTGCACCGATCACAGCTAATATGGTAACAACATAATCGATGGCAACCGGAAAGTCCCAAACACCAAACCCAAACGCATTACCAACATGAGAAAGCGTTAGCCCGGTATAATGCATTACGATCAGCGTCAAGACAGCTTGCACACCCATGCGAAGTTTAAAACTGATATCGAAGCGGTCATCTGCCACACCGATCAGCACCAGTATCGTTAAGCACGTGGCGATTACCTCTATGTTATTGATTTCTGACGCACTCACGTAGAAGAAGTACAATAAGGTAATACAAAGGGAAATACCGCCCACCAAAGGGACCACACCCTCATGATGTTTTCTAGCATTCGGTTTATCAACTAAGCCAATGGCGTAGCCCACTTTGCGCATGCAGTACAACACCGCCAACGAAAGGAAGAAGAACAGAGAAAGTTCGACAAAGTATTCAAACAATGACATTAATTTAAGCCTTGGGGTTTGTTATTAAATAGTATTTTTATTGCGTTTTTTACAAATAAACCAAGATCCCCACCTATTGGGGAGGATCAATCGCGAAGTAAAACTGTCTCAACTTCGTCTCAGCACTGAGACAACCATCAGACTAAGTCATGGTTTTCATTAGAAAAAAGAGGATCACAAAGGATCCTCTCTAATAGGTGAGACTGTTGGTTTAGCAGCCTCATACGTTCGGCCAACCAAACGCGGCAATGCTCAAAGCTTTGCCCTGAATACTTATCTTCGCCACACAAGAACGACCTACACACCGTGAAATACAGTGATAACAGGCCGTGTCTTGAAGGGAAACTTGAGTTGAACGTGCTTGAGTCACCCTGAACACAGGGCAAGATTACGAAGCC
>NZ_JBFRPJ010000082.1:0-62128 GCF_041471945.1 Vibrio sp. 10N.261.51.A4 | reverse complement strand
GCGACAGTAGGCTCTTCAATCGTCAGATCGCCACTAGCCATCACTTGAACATCATCGGTAATAGTGACTGACAGAGGTGACATTAAAGAATCATCACCGTCGGTATCAACCGCGTAAACTGGTAGTTCAAACGTGAAGTCGTTATTGCCACGACCATCCTCGTGGTCGATATTCTCCAACAGCGTAAAGGTATATTGCCCCAGAGTCGCAGCGCTAAAGCTTAATGTGAAAATCTGTGTTTCTACATTAGAGGCACTAGTTGTAAAACCAACATAGTTACCTGAGCCTGTCGGATCTTCTTTCAGATCAATTGGCAGACCATCGGATTTCAATGAGTCATCACTGTTGAACTCACTTGGCTCTAAACGGAATTTCTCAACATCATCGCTTTGATTCGTGAATGAGATGGTTTCCGTTTGGCTAACCGCACTACCACTTGGCAATGAGCCATCAGCGAGATCCGCTTCTTTAAGTGATACGCTCGGCACCGCATCAATAGTCGGATTGTCACCATCAGTAATGGTCAGCGTAATGGTTGAAGTCACCGGGTCGTTATCAAAATCGCTTGAAGTCACGACAATCGACTTCACGATATCTTCACTAACTGAGTGGTCTAGATCGCGATTAGGTTCAAAGCGCACTTCCCCTTCAAGGGTGATATAAAGCTCACCTTCAGTGAAGCTGAACAGCTGTTCACCAGTGTCATTCTGATCAAGTGTTCTTAGTTGACCGTCATAGGTGAACTGAGTGATCGTCGCGCCATCAGCACTCTGATTTGGCATCACATCAATGGTGTTGGTTGTGATTGTGCCATCAGCCAGATTTGGCTCGATGATATCTAACGTACCGTCTTGCATGATTTGGACATCATCACCGATGGTCACGTTTAGCTGAGACACCAATGAATCATCGCCGTCCGTATCGACCGCATAAACAGGCAGATCGAAGCTCAGATCGTTCTTATCTAAACCATCTACATGGTCTAACGCTTCAAGCAGAGTAAAGGTGTATTCACCCAATGAGCTCGTAGAGAAAGCAATCGTAAACACTGGGATTTCAGCGCCCGAACCGTTGGTAATAAAGCCAATGTAAGTACCCAGATTAGCCGAATCTTCTTTTATCTCAACCGCAAATCCATTCGATTTCAGTGCACCGCCCACATTGAACTCTGTTGGCTCAATACGGAAACTGGTCACATCATCACTTTGATTGGTGAAGGTAATCGTCTCAGTTTGACTAACTGCAGTGCCACTTGGCGCAGAGCCGTCACTAAGATTGATTTCAGACAGAGTAACGCTTGGCACTGCATCAATGGTTGGGATATCACCATCAGTAATCGTCAGAGTGACCGTTGACGTCACCACATCGTTATCTAAATCGCTTGAAGTCACCACTATCGACTTGACGATATCTTCGCTAGCTGTGTGATCTAGGTTGCGATTGGGTTCGAAACGCACGTCACCTTGAAGAGTGATGAACAACTCGCCTTCAGTGAAGCTAAATTGCTGCTCACCATTGTCCGTTTGATCCAGTGTTCGAACTTGACCGTCATAAGTGAACTGAGTGATCGTCGCACCATCGGCGCTTTGCTCTGGCATCACATCGATGGTATTGGTTGTAATTGTGCCGTCTGCAAGATTTGGCTCAGTGATATCTAACGTACCACCTTGCATGATTTGAACATCATCACCGATGGTTACATTTAACTGAGACACCAGTGAATCGTCGCCATCGCTATCAACTGCATAAACAGGCAGATCAAAGGTCAGATCATTGTTCGCTAAACCATCCACATGGTCTAACGCTTCAAGTAAGGTGAAGGTGTACTGGCCTAAATTGGTATCTGAGAAGCTAATCGTGAACACGTTAGTTTCAACATTCGAACCATCAGTAACATAACCGATGTAGCCGCCCGGTGTGGTTGGGTCAGCTTTCAGCTCGACAGCTAATCCGTTTGATGTGAGAGTGCCGCCAAAATTGAACTCAGTCGGTTCAATACGGAAGCTGGTCACATCATCACTTTGAGTGGTGTAAGTAATAGTTTGAGTTGAGCTAACCGCGCTACCGCTTGGTGCAGAGCCATCACTCAGATTGGTTTCCGACAAGTTCACAGTTGGCACATTATCAATGGTCGGAATATCACCATCGGTAATGGTCAGCGTGACGGTTGAGGTAAGCACATCGTTATCGGAGTCACTAGATGTCACCACGATTGATTTCACAATGTCTTCGTTCAGCGTGTGGTCGAGATTGCGGTTGGGCTCAAAGCGCACTTCGCCTTGAAGCGTGATGAATAGTTCGCCTTCAGTAAAACTGAATTGCTGTTCACCATTGTCATTCTGATCAAGGGTTCGTAGTTGACCGTCATAAGTAAACTGAGTGATCGTCGCGCCATCAGCACTCTGATTTGGCATCACATCAATGGTGTTAGTTGTTACCGTACCATCTGCAAGGTTGGGCTCGACGATATCTAACGCAATATCTTGCATGATTTGAACATCATCACCGATAGTGACATTTAACGGAGACATCAGTGAATCATCGCCGTCACTGTCTACCGCATAAACAGGCAGATCAAAGCTGAGCTCGTTGTTACCACGGGCATCTTGATGGTCCAACGCTTCAATGAGTGTGAACGTGTATTCACCTAATATGGTGCTAGAAAAACTCAGCGTAAATACCGTGGTTTCGACATTCGTCGCACTAGTAGTAAAACCAATGTAGTCACCCGACCCTGTCGGCTCTTCACGTAACTCAACGGCTAAACCGTTCGATTTAAGATCATCGTTAGTATTGAATTCCGTTGGTTCAATTCGGAAACGAACCACATCATCACTTTGGTTGGTAAATGTGATGGTTTGAGTGGAGCTCACCGCGCTGCCACTAGGAGCGGAGCCATCAGTCAGATTTGTTTCAGAAAGGGTTACGCTTGGAATAACGTCAATCGTAGGGTTATCACCATCAGTAATCGTCAGCGTTACGGTAGAAGTCAGAGAATCGTTATCGAAGTCACTTGAAGTCACCACAATCGACTTCACGATGTCTTCGCTCGTTGTGTGGTCTAAATTACGATTTGGCTCAAAGCGTACTTCTCCTCCAAGAGTGATATATAGCTCGCCTTCCGTGAAGCTAAATTGCTGTTCGCCTGAAATGCTTTGATCCAGTGTGTTTACGACACCGTCATAAGTAAACTGAGTGATTGTCGCGCCGTCAGCACTTTGCGTTGGCATCACATCGATCATATTGGTCGTTACAATACCACCAGCCAAATCAGCAACATTCGGTTCAACGATATCTAATGTGCCGTCTTGCATGATTTGAACATCATCACCGATGGTCACATTCAGTTGCGAAACCAATGAATCATCGCCGTCTGTGTCAACCGCATAAACAGGTAGATCGAAGCTCAGATCGTTATTATCTAAACCATCCGCATGGTCTAACGCTTCAAGCAAAGTAAAGGTATATTCGCCCAAAGCACTTGTAGAGAAAGCAATCGTGAATACAGGAACTTCAGCGTTCAAGCCATCAGTAATAAAGCCTATGTAAGTACCTGGATTAGCCGAATCTTCTTTAATCTCTACCGTAAACCCATTGGACGTCAGAGCACCACCGACATTGAACTCGGCTGGTTCAATACGGAAACTCGCCACATCATCACTGCCTGCAGTAAAGGTAACCGTCTCGGTAGCGCTGACCGCACTTCCGCTTGGAGAAGATCCATCAGCAAGGTTGGTTTCTGAGAGAGTAACAGGCGGGATCAAATCAATGATTGGATCTTGGCCGTCAGTGATACTTAGCTCAAGCGATGAAGTGTCAGTGTCTCCATCACCATCTTCAGCTAAAAACGAGAACTGTTTGACGAGAGTTTCACTGCTTGAGTGGTCGATATCACGAGCGACTTCAAAACTAAAATCGCCATTTAGTGAGATGGTTACAACACCCTCAGTAAAACTGAATGTTTGAACAGCATCTGGCAGCAAGCTCTGATCTAGTGAGTAATCAACACCATCATAGTTAAAAGATTGAATTGTCGAGCCATCAGCGCCTTCGAAGTTGAATAGGTTATACGAAACAACGGTATCGCCGGCTAAAGTTGGTTCCGTGACTGACTCAACTTTATCAACTAGCTCAACAACATCATCTGTGACATTAACGAGAATCTCTGCGGCTTCTGGTGTACTCGAACCGCCAGATAGTGCAGAACGGTCGCCATCTGCATCAACAGCATAAATTGGCAATGCAAAAGTTAGCAGCGCATCTTCAGCGCCTTGATGAGAAAGTTCTTCATAAAGATTAAACTCATAGTTGCCCAATGAAGGGCTATCAATTTTAACATCAAAGACCGTAATTCGAGAACCATTGACTTCAACATAGCCTTCGTACGTTCGCACACCATTGGTTTCATCAACCAGCTCGAGTAACACAGCCTCACCATTTGAAACCAAGGTGCCACCCGTATTAAATTCCGTCGGCTCCAGTTCATAATGGTCGATGATGTCGCTTTCGAAAATATCGGCAGTGATACTTCCGCTCCCCGCTACAGGCGCGGTTCCCTCTTGTGAGCCACCAATGATGCCTGCTTCATCGACACTAATACTGTCGACATTAGTAATGACTGGGCTATCGCCATCAGTGATAACAATGTTGATGTTATTGGTTACAACATCTTGGTCGAAATCGGTAATCGTGATCGGTAAATCGAACGTCAGTGAATCGGTGCCCACTTGTTCTATTGGATTAAACTGCTCGAATTTATAAGTACCATCGGTATCTAGTGAGATAGTGAGAACAACCTCACCTCGACCTTGAATGGACAAAGTGATCGTTGTCCCATCATCAGATAGCCTTGCAAGCGTATTTTGATTATCGCTGAGCAACCCATCAAACTGGTCCAGTGCACCAGCATCAAATACAGCTGATTGAAGATTATCACTACCAATATTGGAGAACGTTCCTTCAATTGCTGCACTGCTAGTTTCTACGTTACTGATATTCACACTTTCAGCAGACGGATCGCCCCCATCAACCACGGCAACTTGCGCATTAATTGGTGTTGCTAATGGGTTTCCGGCGGTGTCTTCACCTTGAATATCAAAAGTGATGTTAATTTGATCGCCTGTATAGGAAACCTGACCGCCACCAACAGACGTTACGTGATCAATTGGTTGAGAAATCGTTGTGGTCAATGAAAGCTCAGCGTTGTTTCCAACACTAACAACATCGATGTCGATGCGTAATACTTCATCGGTGCCTTGAACACCAATGATAGAGTTCGTCGCCGCATCATAAGTAAACGTAACGGGCTGACCACTTGAGGTAATATCACTGTTTAGCTCTGTGAGTAGCGAAGCGAGGGACAGTGCATCTGGAGCGAAAGAATCAGGGGAGAGCGCTAAACTACCAGCAATAATCGTTTCAGTAGTTGTAATAGATTGGGGGTAGGTATTATCAGAAATGGAGCCTTCAGTGAGCACTTCACTGATTGATTGACCGCCCAATGAACGAGTTATTGTTCTAAATTGTTCTCTATCTTCATCAACCGATTGATCTGCTAAACCTGCGGTTTCAAAGAATGTCGATGGCTGAGTCTGTGTGTAGTTGTAATCAATAGTGACAAAGCCGGAGTTTGCAGAACCTTGTCCAGCACCAGCGGCCGTTGCCTCTAGGATTTGAGTCGGATCGGCACCACCTAAAATGGCTTCTTGAATTGCAGCAAGGTCGTCTTCGGTGAAGGTTTCTGCGTCCGCTTGCTGTAAGTCAAAATTAACCTCACCGGCTATTGGGGCGTCTACCCATGCAGCATTTTCATCAATACAACCGACACAATTCTCTGCAACTGGAATTGAATCATTCTGCACACCTAATACAAGTTCTGACTTGTTGGCCGTAATCACGATCTCATTTTCACGGATGATATCGCCAATTGAAATTTTTCTTGCGCTGCCGTCTGGCTTAACGACCACAACATGTCCACTAACTGCCTCAACTACAGCAACCTGGCGTGAAACTTCGATATCCATATATCCCCCGTAGTCACAAAACACTGCTCTCGAGCGCTGTGAAAATTATTGGTAATAACAATTTCAGGTTTCACTTGAATACATACTTAGCTCTCATCAATGACAATCCATTGTTACGCCTAACTGGCCTGAAATGAGAAAGTATTTCACCTGTTTTTTTATAGTTTACTTACTCTTAAGACTAGTCTTCCCCATAAAAAATGCCATGTCTGTGCTAAGAGGCGCCTTTTCACAAACCGAGGGATTCTTGTTGGAGTTTGAATAACTTAGTTAAAAGTTAGTATGGTATTGATTTATATGCAAATAAATTCACAATGTAATTACACCTCATTATTTATAATATATACAGCAATAAAGTTGATAAATCATTAGCAAACATGGGGTATTGATTGAGGCTTTCTATACGTCCACAGTAAAGCAGAAGTAATTCCCATTTGTGAGACAATAACCAGAGGATAGGTGGTGGAGTTTGTATCAAAAACAATAAAACAAGTTGCATAAAATGTATATATCGGAATTTTAACCAACTGATAAACAACAGCTCCCCTCTTCAATTTGGTCACAGGTTGTTTTCTGGAAGTGACAAAAAAAGCCCACTAAGTTAAACCTTAGTGGGCTTTAAAATCAGTATATAGCGTTACGCTGTTAACAATGACACACTATTATTTAGCAAGGCGATTTGCAGTCCAGACGTAAAGCAGCTCGAGAGCAATCGTCGCACCAGCCAATGCTGTAATCTCGCTTTGGTCATACGCTGGAGAAACCTCTACAACGTCCATACCAACCATGTTGATACCTTGCAAGCCACGGATAATTTTCAGAACTTTATCTGAATTCAAACCGCCGCAAACCGGAGTACCTGTACCCGGAGCAAAAGCAGGATCCAGACAGTCGATATCAAACGTTAGGTAAACTGGCTTATCACTGACAATGCCTTTCACTTGAGCAATGATCTCGTCCACGCTCATGTCGTTCGCTTGCATCGCGTTAATAACGTTAAAGCCGTGTCCTTCCTGCTTGTACTCGGTACGAATACCAATTTGCACAGAATGCTCAGGCGAGATTAAACCTTCATTAGGCGCATGGTAGAACATGGTACCGTGATCGTAACGACTGCCCTGACTGTACGTGTCAGTATGTGCATCGAAGTGAATCAGAGCCATTTCACCGTACTTCTTGCCGTATGCTCTTAGCAAAGGCAATGTAATGAAGTGGTCACCACCTAAACCTAACAGTGTTTTACCACTGTTTAGAATCGCATCAGCGGCTGCTTCTAAACGCTGAGTTAAGTCTTCAGCATCACCGCAATCAAACACAAGATCGCCAGCATCAATCACCGAGGTATGTTCAAATACATTGAAGCCCCAAGGAAACTTTTTACCTTCCCACGCCAAGTTTACCGACGCACGACGAATCGCATCCGGTCCCATACGTGCACCCGGTCGACCAGACGTCGCCATATCTAATGGCGCGCCTAATACAACCACATCAGCATCGTTGTCGATTGGGTTCTGTGCCAAAGGACGACGCATAAACGTCATCGCATTGGAATACAGCGAGTAATCTGGTTTCGTAAATAGATCGTTCATTAAAAATCCTCAAGATAGGTGTAACCCATCAAGCCTTGCTCTAACTCTTCAAGTACGCTTTGCTGTTCTTGAGCTGGTACTTTCGCCGTTACCAATTCTTTGTAGTTCTGACGAATTAGGTCCATATCGATATGAACATAACGCATCATGTCTTCAACCGTGTCGCCTTCGTTGATGTAGTCGATATTCGCTTGACCACTTTCATCAACATTCACCACAACACTGTGCGTATCACCAAATAGGTTATGCATATCACCCAAGATCTCTTGGTATGCGCCTACTAGGAAAAAGCCCATCAGGTAAGGTTCGTCTGGGTTCCATGCTGGAACTGGCAACGTTGTTTCAATGCCCTGGCCGTCAACATACTGATCGATCGTACCGTCAGAATCACATGTGATATCCAGTACTACCGCGCGTCGCTCGTCCGCATTGTCCAAACCACTTAGAGGCAATACAGGGAACACCTGATCGATACCCCAAGCATCTGGCAACGATTGGAACAAAGAGAAGTTCACGAAAAACTTATCAGCCAAACGCTCACTCAACTCATCCAAGATTGGACGGTGGTAGCGGTTCTTAGTACTCATACGAGAGCTAAGTTCATAGTTAATACGCAAAGACATCTGTTCTGCCCAAGCACGGTGCTGAAGGTTCAGCATGCCTGTCGCAAATTGGTTGTGTGCTTCTGCGATATCACTTTGCGTGTCGTTGTAGATCTCAATCAGCGCGCGGTCATCATTACCTGCATCTAACTCCAAGAAGTTCTTCCACATGTTGTTTAGCAACAGTGGTGCGTCTGCTTCTGGCGCAGCCATATCTTCCGGTGAGTAGCTTTCAGTACCAATCACGTTGGTGATCAACACAGCATGGTGCGCAGTCAGTGAGCGACCAGACTCCGAAATAATCACAGGTTGTGGCTGATTGTAGAGTTTACAAATATCCCCTACTGTCATCACGATGTTACGAGCGTACTCAAGCAAGCCGTAATTCATTGAGTTTGAAGATTGGCTACGCGTGCCGTCGTAATCGACTGCCAAGCCACCACCAACATCTAAGAACTTCAGTTGAGCGCCAATATCACGCAGTTCACAGTAGAAACGAGCCGCTTCACTCACGCCATTTCGCACGTCACGAATGTTTGCCATTTGTGAACCTAGGTGGAAGTGCACGAGTTCAAGTACATCCAGCTGGTCTTCGGCTTTCAAGCGTTCGATAACAGTAAGCACTTGTGATGCAGACAAACCGAATTTCGACTTCTCACCACCACTTGCTTGCCATTTACCTGCACCTTGAGAAGCAAGACGAATACGTAAACCCAAACGAGGTTTTACGCCAAGTGCTTTCGCTTCAGAAAGAACAAGATCAAGCTCTGACAACTTCTCTAGAACGATAAAGACTTTGTGGCCTAGCTTTTCGCCAATCAGTGCAAGGCGGATGTATTCTCTGTCTTTGTAACCGTTACACACGATCACAGAGCTCGCTTTTTGAGCCAACGCCAGTACCGCTAATAGTTCAGGTTTGCTGCCCGCCTCTAGTCCTAGCTGCTTTTGCTCTAATTGAGCTTGGCTCGCTAAGATCTCATCAACCACTTCTTTTTGTTGGTTAACTTTAATCGGATAAACAAGTAGGTAACGATTGTCGTACTGATATTCGTCGATCGCTTGGTTAAATGCGTTACAGATATTGTGCACACGTTGATGCACTATTTGAGGAAAACGCACAAGAGCAGGTAAACCAATATTTCTTTGCTCTAACTGTTTTACGATCTTACTTAGTGGGACTTGATGATCCGTCTCGCTCGGTGAAACATACACCTCACCGTTATCATCAATTCCATAAAAACCTTGGCTCCAGTGCTTTACATTATACTCAGCACGGATGCGTTCCAAATTAACCGAATTTTCCAATTCTAGAGACCTCACACTATAGGGCCATCGACAGAAGATACCTCTTTGGAATAGCGAGGTATAACCCAACAAAAAGCGTTCAAAAACGATTTGTTGGCTGCATTAACCGATATTATTAAGAGCGAGTCCAACCATTGATATTTGTGGTGACGATTACGTTTTTTTATCGACAGATCGACTTAAAATGACAGGTAAGGAATTACAAGGTTTTAGGGTAAAAAACAGGCTGAAGCGCATTAAATATAAAGCAATTTCTCACATTAAATTAGGGAGAAAAAATGTGCAGAAACCAAAAGATTTTTAGTAAATTGAGTGAGGCTAAGTCAGAGTTGTGACAAATATAAGCACTTCACAATCTGAACTCTCGCTATCACCAACACAGCTTGTGTCCCGCGATTCGATGCCGATAAACACTTCATTCTTCCTACTAGAACTCGCTCACTTCAATGTTGTAACCGCTCAATTTTTGAACTTTTCTCGCGCATATCTTGTATTCGGTTCAATCTTCTTGTAATTTTAACTGACCAACCAATCGGTCAGCCTTCGAATTTAGGGGATACTATGAGCCATAATCTAGACCTTGAACCAAACACGTCGAGCACCAACGACATGGATCAAATATTCAACCGACAACAAGATCACTACCGTAACAACGTTAATCCAACACTTGATCAGAGACGAAATGATCTCTCAGTCTTGAAAAAACTATTAATGCGCTACCAAGAGCAGTTAATTGAAGCGGTATCAGAAGATTATGGCCATCGAGCAGAGCACGACAGCTTAATTGCTGACATCACCCCTTCCCTACACCAGATCAATTACAGTGATAAAAACCTGAAGAAGTGGTTGAAGCCTTCACGTCGAAAAGCCGGCTTGATGCTAACACCAGCCAAGATTACTGTGCATTATCAGCCAGTAGGTGTGGTTGGTATCATCGTGCCTTGGAACTTCCCAGTCATGCTCTCTTTAGGCCCTCTGATCACAGCGTTAGCAGCGGGCAACACGGCGATGCTCAAGATGTCGGAGTTTACTCCAGCGACCAACCGAATTTTAAAAGCGATGTTGGCCGAAGGCTTTAGTGAAGATCAGGTTGCGATTATCGAAGGCGAAGCTGACGTTTCCGCTAAATTTAGCCAACTGCCGTTTGACCATATCCTTTTCACAGGCTCAACCGCTGTGGGTAAACACGTTATGAGAGCAGCGGCTAACAACTTAACACCAGTTACCTTGGAATTAGGCGGCAAATCTCCAACCATCATTGCCCCTGACTTTGATGTAGCTGACGCTGTTGAACGTATCTTGTTTGCCAAGAGTCTAAACGCTGGCCAGATATGTGTAGCGCCTGATTACATCTTATTGCCGCGAGAAAAATCAGACGAGTTCATCACAGCCTATAAGCGTTATTTCAAGAAGCTTTATAAAGCCGGTATTGAGAGCAAAGACTTAACCTCAGTGATCAACATGCGCCAATACAATCGCTTGAAAGGTGTCATTGAAGACGCACAAGCCAAAGGCGCGGTTATTCACACGGTAACCGAACAAGCACAAGACGATGTAAACCACAGAATGACGCCGCACCTTCTCACCGAAGTGAACGATGAGATGCTCGCGATGCAAGAAGAGCTGTTTGGTCCTGTTTTGCCTATCGTGCCTTATGATTCCATCGAAGAAGCAATCAATTACATCACAGAGAGAGAACGCCCACTGGCTCTGTACCTAATGAGCCATAATAAAGAAACCCAAGACAAGCTTTTATCAGACACGCACTCTGGCGGCGTGTGTATTAATGATTCTTTGGTGCATGTGGCTGCAGAAGACGCACCATTCGGTGGCATCGGCCCTTCAGGCATGGGACACTATCACGGCATTGAGGGCTTCAAGACCCTTAGCCATGCCAAAACCGTTCTAAGTAGAGGAAAAATCAACTTCACCAAGTTAATGCATCCTCCTTACAACAACCCAATCAAGAAACTGATGTTCAAAGTACTCAATAGATGATCACCAAAAGACAAAAAATCCTAGATGCTGCACTCCTGCTCTTCTCTCAACAGGGGCTAGAGGGCACATCTACCGGACAAATAGCGAAAACAGCCGGCGTGGCAAAAGCGACGTTGTTCCACCACTTCGAGAATAAATCTCTATTGATTGATGAACTGTTTCGCGAGCTGAAGCTAGAGCTATTCTCGACCATTCAACCGCACACTGATGTGGCTGTAGAAGATCGCTACCAAACCTTTAAGTTCATGTGGATCACAGGAATTGAGTGGGCATTAGAGAATCCGGTTGCGATGAAGTTCTTCACCAATGTTCATTTCGACCCAACGACTCAAACTCGAGAAGTGATTGTTTCACAGATGTTCGCATCGCTAGACGAGATCATTTTGAAAGGGCAACAAGATGGTGAATTGATGGTGTTGGACATTAACCTTGTTAGACACTTCATTCATAGCCACTTTCTGATTTGTGCAAACTGGCTGATTGAACAAAGCGAGTCTCCACCAGAGCAAACATCGAAGTACATCAACGATAGCTTTGATATGTGTTGGCGCGCCGTTGGTGGGCAAACCAAGTAGCTTTAGCTTTAAGCCCAAGGCTCTAAGCTCTAAACCCTAAACCCTAAACCAAAAAATATAAATTCTAGATTCAATTTATTTCCAATAATGATCACTAAAGCGCCACACAGGTGCTTTAATTATTTGAACACAATTCAATCACTTGGACATAGACTCGAAGCAAATATTGGCTTCGGCTCTGCGTGAATACCAGGGTGCATTCATCTTGGTCAGTCATGATAGCGACTTTGTTGAGGAAGTCGGCGTTAGCCAAAACCATATCCAGCTTTAACCTTCGTAAATTCGTTCACTTAGTTTAGTTAAGCGAGTATTCTTCCGGATACTCGCCTTTCTTGATTGAGACAAGTAAACTACGCGCCTCGAACATCTATTCATAAGGCTAAGGTTTGCATACTCTAGAACAATTAAAATCAGGGCAACTTAAAGGTATTAAGCGCTTAAAACTGTCAGAAAGTCTCACCGAGTTTCCTCTAGAAATCATAGAGCTTGCAGATTCTCTTGAGATCCTAGACCTTTCAGGTAATCAGCTGTCAGACCTACCAGCCGAGTTATCACAGCTGACTAACCTGCGTATCATCTTTGCGTCGAATAACCTGTTCACGCACCTTCCTGATGTTCTTGGTTCGCTTCCTAAGCTTGAAATGGTTGGGTTTAAGACCAACCAAATCAAAACCGTTAGCGAGCAATCTCTGCCGACTCAACTACGTTGGTTAATCCTGACCGACAATGAGATTGAGATTCTGCCTAGCTCACTAGGTGAAAGACCACGACTACAGAAACTGGCCTTGGCGGGTAACAAGATTCGCGTGTTACCAGAAAGCATGCAAAACCTATCAAGCCTTGAGCTAGTTCGCCTGTCTGCAAACCAGTTGACTGAATTCCCTGAGTTCCTTATTAAGCTACCAAAACTGGCTTGGCTAGCATTTGCGGGTAACCCGTTTTGCAAACACCCTAGCAGCTTAGATAGCGTGCCTGCGGTAAGCTCGCAATGCTACTCACTGAATCAAGTACTTGGTCAAGGTGCGTCTGGCGTAATTTCACATGCTAACTGGTTGAACAGCGATTTTGATTTCCCACAGGAAGTCGCTGTAAAAGTATTTAAAGGTGAGGTAACAAGCGACGGTTACCCACACGATGAACTCGAAGCGTGTCTGCAGGCTGGTCATCATAGCAACCTAGTGAAGTCTATCGCTCAAGTGGATGAACAAGACTATCTCGCATTGGTGATGGAACTTATCCCAAGCAGCTATTACAACCTAGGCTTACCTCCTACTCTTGAAAGCTGTACTCGCGATACCTTCAATGAAGGCTTTGAGCTTTCAATTGCTCAGATTAATAGCATTGCCGAACAGATGATTGATGTGTTTGAACACCTTCATGCCAATAAAGTCTGTCATGGTGATCTATACGCTCACAACACTTTAGTGAACGAACAAGATCAGATGATCTTTGGCGACTTTGGAGCGGCAACTATCTACGGCTACCTAACTGAAGCACAGCAACAAGGCATTCGTCGTATCGAAGCTCGCGCATTAAAGTACTTTATTGAAGACCTACTGACGATTTGTGCAAAGCAAGATCAAGACAGCGAGCTTTATAGTCAACTAGCGAACTTCAAAGCTTAATGGCTTAACTGAATAGCTTAATAGCGCGTTGATTAGAAGTACTCGGTCGAATTGAAAACAACAAAGCCAACATCACTGTTGGCTTTGTTGTTCTTGGAATATCACTAATTTTAATGGACAAGCAAGGTTGGCTAAAAGGGATTAACGCTCAGCCTGCACCAATTTCAGATACGAGTGCAGCTCACCATTTTTATATTCCACTGCAGAGTGAATATTAAGATCAGCACGAGCCACAACAGCAAACTGGTAGCGGTTCTCACCCTTCAGAATCTCGACGTGTAACAAACCATCTTTTAGTTGCCACTGCCCTGTTGTTTCAAATCGGTCGAACAAACGATATTCAATCAAAGAACCGTCAGCATTGAAGTGCACTTCAGTGATGTAACCGCCGGGACAGCTCTTCACCCAAACTCGATTCTCGATATCACTGACAATGAAGTCACGCTTGGTATCACGCCACGCTAGAAAGCCTTCGCTATCATAAAGAGCAATGTTGAGATCAGTTCTAGAAATTAACGGCTGCTCAGTTTGCTCACGACAATAAAGTTGGAGCAAAATTTTCTGAACTGTTTCATTCTGTAATTCATTCATTGTGACTTCTCTTTCTCATTGCTCTGCGTTAGACGCGGTATTGATCAACCAATTCTATTTAAAGCGGGCTACACAAGCTCGTAAGAAACCACATACAGCTGAGAGATACCTGGATAGATATCTTGAATCACGTCTTTCAGTACTTGCAGCGTCATGTTCTCTTGCTGAGCATGGAACTCACCTAAGTCATCAAATAGGATTGGTTCAACGCTGATGATCTTAAGATTACAGAACACACGGTCTTGCTCTAGCGTCGATACCTCCACAACACTACCTGGCTGGTAGTCGCGCTCAGATTCATCGCGAATAGTAATCGTCTTCTTGCCAGAAAGGATGTCAGTTTCAAAACGTTCGAAGAACGTCATAGTAGTCGGTGCGGTCATTTATTTCGGTCGCTTAACATTTAAAGGTTAGGTAGATGTTTATATACCAGAATGCGTGTTCAAGCGAATAAAAATTAGGTGCGGGATGCGAGATGCGAGATGCGAGATGCGAGATGCGAGATGCGAGATGCGAGAGAGTATGGCAAAGCCAAATTACAGGCAATAAAAAAGGAGAACCGAAGTTCTCCTTTTCTTAAACCTTTAAGCTAACTCTAAATTATAGAGATGCTTTCGCTTTTTCAACTAGAACAGCAAATGCTGCTTTGTCGAATACTGCGATGTCAGCAAGAATCTTACGGTCGATCTCGATAGATGCTTTCTTTAGGCCATTGATGAAACGGCTGTAAGATAGACCATTTTGACGAGATGCCGCGTTGATACGTGCAATCCAAAGTTGACGGAATTGACGTTTCTTGTTGCGACGGTCACGGTAAGCGTATTGACCAGCTTTGGTAACTGCTTGGAAAGCTACGCGGTAAACACGTGAACGTGCTCCGTAGTAACCTTTAGCTTGTTTTAGAACTTTCTTATGACGTGCACGAGCTTGTACACCACGTTTTACGCGAGGCATTATGCTTCTCCTAAACTAAACGAATTTATAAACTAAAAAGAATTAAGCGTATGGCATCATACGTAGAACTTGAGCAACTTCACATTTAGGAAGGATCGAGTTCGGACGTAGCTGACGCTTGTTCTTAGTAGTACGCTTAGTCAGGATGTGACGTTTACCAGCGTGCTTAAACTTAATACCACCAGCAGTTTTCTGGAAACGCTTAGCAGCACCTTTGTTGGTTTTCATCTTAGGCATGATGAATAACTCCGCATTGTTGAGTTGTTAATAACATAGTAATTAGGGCGAATAAAACCCCGCAACCTGAGGCTGCAGGGTTCAATTACTTGCAAAGCCGTTAATTACTTCTTTTTAGGGGCCAACACCATGATCATCTGGCGACCTTCAATTCTCGTTGGGAAAGATTCGACTACTGCAAATTCTTCAGTATCCGCTTTCAAACGATTAAGAACGTCAACACCGATTTCTTGGTGAGCCATTTCGCGGCCACGGAAGCGAATTGTTACCTTCACTTTGTTGCCGTCTTCTAGGAAACCAGTCAGGTTGCGTAGTTTTACCTGATAGTCTCCAATATCAGTTCCAGGTCGGAATTTAATTTCCTTGATCTGAACCTGCTTTTGCTTCTTCTTCTGCTCTTTCGCAGCTTTGCTCTTCTCGAAGAGGAACTTACCGTAGTCCATCACACGACAAACTGGCGGCTCGGCGTTAGGGCTGATCTCTACAAGATCCATACCAGCTTCATTTGCAGCTTCCATCGCTTCAGCGATTGATACTACACCAACAGCTTCGCCGTCTGCGCCAGTTAGACGCACTTCACGAACGCCACGAATGTCACCGTTTAAACGGTGCTGGTTTTGTTTGGCCGGTTGTTGGCCACGTCTTCCGCCTTTAATAGCTATTCCTCCAGATTGAGCTTACGGCTTGAAACCTCGGCTTGGATGTATGAAATAAAGTCATCCACTTTAAATTTGCCAAGGTCCTTACCTTTACGTGTACGTACTGCAATTTCGCCGGCTTCCATTTCTTGGTCACCACACACAAGCATGAACGGTACACGTTTCAAAGTATGTTCGCGGATTTTAAAGCCAATCTTCTCATTTCTCAAGTCTGCTTTGACTCTAAATCCACTTTTTTGCAGTTTTTTCGTAATTTCTTGTACATATTCAGACTGTTTGTCTGTAATGCCCATTACAACTGCTTGTTCTGGCGCCAACCACGTTGGGAAGAAGCCAGCGTATTCTTCAATAAGAATACCAATGAAGCGTTCTAGTGAACCTAAAATCGCGCGGTGGATCATAACTGGCGTGTGACGCTCGTTATCTTCACCTACGTAAGTAGCACCTAAACGTTCTGGTAATGCAAAATCGAGCTGCACTGTACCACATTGCCAAGCGCGGTCCAAACAATCATGCAAAGTAAATTCAATCTTAGGTCCGTAGAACGCACCCTCGCCTTCTTGAATCTCGTATGCAATGTCCATTCCCTCTAGCGCTTGCTTAAGGTCAGCCTCTGCACGGTCCCACATTTCGTCTGAACCTACA
Source organism: Vibrio sp. 10N.261.51.A4 (assembly GCF_041471945.1). NCBI lineage: Bacteria > Pseudomonadati > Pseudomonadota > Gammaproteobacteria > Vibrionales > Vibrionaceae > Vibrio > Vibrio sp. 10N.261.51.A4. Next base: position 45,325 of record NZ_JBFRPJ010000082.1, on the reverse strand, counting down.
CGCTGTTCTGGACGAGTAGATAGCTTAACAACGATGCTTTCGAAGCCGAAAGTTGTGTAAGTATCGTAAACCATTTCAATACAAGCTTTAACTTCTTGTTGAACTTGGTCTTCAGTACAGAATACGTGAGCATCATCTTGAGTGAAGCCACGAACACGCATAATGCCGTGAAGTGCGCCAGACGGCTCGTTACGGTGACATGAGCCGAACTCAGCCATACGTAGCGGTAGATCACGGTAAGATTTCAAACCTTGGTTGAAGATTTGAACGTGACCAGGACAGTTCATTGGCTTGATAGCGTATTCACGGTTCTCTGAAGAAGTAGTGAACATCGCTTCAGCGTACTTATCCCAGTGACCAGAGCGTTCCCAAAGAACACGGTCCATCATTAATGGGCCTTTAACTTCTTGGTAATCGTACTCAGTCAGTTTTTGACGAATAAATACTTCTAGCTCACGGAAGATAGTCCAACCGTTGTGGTGCCAGAACACCATGCCTGGTGCTTCTTGCTGCATGTGGAATAGGTCAAGCGCTTTACCGATTTTACGGTGGTCACGTTTAGCCGCTTCTTCTAGGCGCACAAGGTGAGCTTTAAGTGCCTTCTTGTCGTGGAATGCAGTGCCGTAGATACGTTGAAGCATCTTGTTGTCACTGTTACCACGCCAGTATGCACCCGCTACGTTAAGTAGAGTGAAGTGCTGGCAGAAGCTCATGTTAGGCACGTGTGGACCACGACACATATCGATGTATTCTTCGTGATGGTACAGGCCTGGACGATCGTCTTTAGAAACGTTCTCGTCCAAGATTTCAATCTTGTAAGTCTCGCCGCGAGCTTCGAATGCGTCGCGCGCTTCCTGCCAGCTAACTTTCTTCTTAACAACCTGGTATTTGGTCTTCGCTAGCTCTTTCATGCGCTTTTCGATCTTTTCTAGATCGTCTTGCGTTAGAGAGTGCTCAAGATCGATATCGTAGTAGAAACCGTTATCGATAGTAGGACCGATCGCCATTTTCGCTTCTGGAAAAAGCTGCTTAACCGCGTGGCCTAAAAGGTGAGCACAAGAGTGACGAACGATTTCAAGGCCATCAACTTCATCTTTAGCTGTGATGATTTCTAGGCTTGCATCGTTTTCGATAAGATCACAAGCATCAACACGCTCGCCGTCTACACGACCAGCAATGGTAGCTTTCGCAAGACCAGGACCGATTGATAGGGCAACATCTAGAGTTGATACAGGGTTGTCAAATTGACGCTGACTACCGTCAGGAAGAGTAATAATTGGCATTATTTGTCCTTTACAGTGGTGTTGCACACCAAGCAACACATGAAAATGTTTAATATATGTCTTTCAATCAACGAGTACGCTGATTGGGGATATATGCATAATAAATATACCCACATAGAAGCAAATACAGATGCCCTATTTGTAGGTATCCGAGCATTGTAACGAAATAATATAAAATGACAATGATGCGCTGTGGGTATGGCGCCGAAGCCGCCCCTCTCCCCTGCAGTCAAATTCAGGCAATTCGCACGCCTATCGTGTTATAGACGCAATAAGTCTTCTTGCATAGGATTGATGAAGCGAAACAAAAGAGGTAAATGTAGGGTATTGATATTCTGAGCCTCAACCATTCTTTTTACTCTGAACAAAAATATAGACTCATAAGAGTAATTTTTGGGAGTATTTTCGTCAGTGGTTTGGCAAATGACTTATTGGCAGGGAACACTATTTGGGGCTGTAATACATCTAACCTAGAGATTAAATTTAGCCCCGATGCATTAAATCGCTTCTTCGCACAATTTTGCTGACTTTGATTTAGACAGACTAGTTTCTTTTTTTATCATAGCTGCACATTTTTCACCGATCATAATAGACGGTGCATTAGTATTTCCCGACACAATAATAGGCATGATAGATGCATCCGCTACTCTTAAGCTTTTTAGCCCATGAACTTTTAGCTCATTATCAACGACTGCCATTGCATCATTGCCCATCTTACAAGTACCAACGGGGTGATAGATGGATTGACTGTATTTTGTCGCAGCTTCCAACAATTGTTCATCCGTTTGATACTTTGAACCTGGTACAAACTCTTCAGAAATAACCGAAGATAAAGGACTCGCATCGGTGATTTCTCTCGCTACCTTTATCGCGTTTATTGCAACAGCTTTATCTTTAGGGTGCGAGAGATAGTTAGGTTGGATACTAGGGTGCACGGAGTAGTCTTTGCTGGTGATCTTCACACGACCTCGACTTTCAGGACGCAATTGACAAACCGAAGTAGTAAAGGCCGAAAATGGGTGCACTCCTTCTCCAGGTTTGTCCGCACTGAGTGGCTGCATATGAAACTGTATGTCAGGCCTTGTTAAGTCAGAGGAAGACTGAGTGAAAATACATACCTGACTAGCAGCCAACGTTAAAGGACCTTTGCGAAACAGAGCATATTTAACTCCCACTGTCAGTTTATGCAAAGGTGTTCTCAACTCATCGTTCAGTGTTGTACAACTAGTTTTGTAGACCAGACGAATTTGTAAATGGTCTTGAAGGTTTTCTCCAACTCCAGGTAAATGATGAACGCAATCAACACCTACTGCTTCTAACTCCGCTCTGTTGCCAACTCCAGACAACTGTAATATTTGCGGTGAGCCAATTGCACCAGCACTGACAATAATCTCTTTAGCTGCCGAAACATACATTGCTTTTCCATTGCAAAAAAATTCAACACCTTTTGCTGTCTTATCGACAATATCAAGCTTGGAGGTATGTGCATGAGTCAATATTGTTAAATTATGGCGCTTTCGAGCCGACGTTAAAAAAGCTTTTGCACTGCTGCACCTCAACCCATTAAATGCTGTCTGCTGAAAATAGCCTACTCCTTCTTGGTTCTCACCATTAAAATCATCATTCCAAGGAATACCTACCTCTTGAGCTGCCTCCACAAATCGTTCGGCAATATCCCGTTTCAGTCTAAGATCTGACACTTTCAACGGCCCATCCACGCCATGGTACTTATCTTTTCCTCGGCTTTGACATTCAGACATTTTAAAATAGGGAAGCACGTCGTCATAACTCCACCCCTCATTACCAAGTGACGCCCAGTCGTTATAATCTTCTTTTTGCCCACGTATATATAGCAACCCGTTCAAGGAGCTGCTCCCACCAAGTACTTTGCCTCTAGGCCATTGTAATTGTCGATTATCAATACCTTCATCACGATCGGTTAGATAACACCAATCAGTTGACGGGTTGTGCATGGTTTTAAAATAACCAACCGGGATATGAATCCAAGGATTCCAATCTCGACCACCAGCCTCAAGTAATAACACTGAAACATCTGGATCCTCACTTAAACGACTAGCAATTGCGCACCCAGCCGACCCCGCCCCTACAACAACATAATCAAAGACACCCACATCCTTATGTAACCTTCCCATAACAAAATCTCCTTTGTATTTTCATAAATCGAGACACATCGTCCCAAAAAACATAAACCAATAACAATAATTAGTAAATATCGAGAGAATATGAATTGTTTTTTGTTGACTTATCGCACACTAATAACAACCCAACTTGGACATTTAACATTTTTTAAACAAGTGTAATTGGGCTATTTACATGAATCAGGATGGGTACATGAGAACTTCAAAAGACAAACCATATAGCCGACGCGACTTTTTTAATGTTGCAAAGCGTGCCGGGCTTACATCAGCTTTATTCGCTGCAGGGACATTAGGGACAGGGGCTACCTTAAGTAGCCTGGCAAATGCGTCGGAAAGCGTATCTCGAACTCGAGAAAAGAAAAAACCAATCGTAGTCTTAAAGTTTGGAGCCTCTGGCTTTAATGAACAAAACTTAGATATCCAAAAGTCGGGACAATTATTTTTCGCTAGAGATCTTGAAGAAAGAACAAATGGTGAAATACAAGTTGAATTCTTTGGCTCCAATCAACTATGTGGGCAATTGGATTGTATAAGAAAAACTCAGCAAGGAATCGTTGACATATATTCCGCATCTACACAAAACTCCGCTGCTGGTGCGCCATACATGAATGTTCTTGATTTTGCATACATGTTCCCTACGCGAGCTTCGCAATTTCATTTTTTTTATGACAAACGAAGCGAATCATTGTTTCGTGAACCATTACGTAAACGCCACAACATTCAATTCCTATTCACGCACTGTGACTTACGTGGACTCATGTTAGGCAACAAATGGAAAGACAAACCCTTGGTTACGTCGCTAGCCGATATTCAAGGCACCAAAAACCGAGTAACAGGAACCCAGTTAGGGCGTATCGCCATGGAGCAACTCAATCTCAACCCTGTACCAGTTGCCTGGGCTGAAACAATTGATGGGCTCCGACAAGGACTACTTGATGGTGCGGAAACTTGGATGAGCGCAGCGGCATATTCAGGAATGACATCAGTAATATCTCAAGCGATCGATTTACGCATGTTCTCTGGCAACGAGAGTACAGCTATGAATTACGACGTTTTTGAAAAGTTAAGCGATAAACATAAAGAAGCGGTCATGGAATCTGCATATTGTGCACAAATTTTTACTCACGGAATGAATGAAGGTGGGTTGTACGAAATTATTGGTGCACAAACTCACCCTAACGAGAATACGCAATTCCGACAAAATAATATCCGCTTTGCTGCACTTTCAGATGAAGAGAGATTTAAGGCTGAACAAATATGCTCACCGGAATATAACCCAGAACCATGGCAAAAATGGCGTAATCGTTTAAATGCTTGGGCAGGCGATATTGATATCTATAAAGAAATTCACGGGATTGCTAGAGAACTCCCTAAAGACGCAGCGGTAGTCAACGTCAAACCACAACGTTGGTGGTTAGGTTAATACTCTGACAACCCATTAAATAAAACTAAGGCATGACATCATGAATGAAATCATCAGCACTGCCGTCCACCCGGCAACCTCAGTCAAAAAGTGTTTGTATTGGCTAGATAACAACATAGAAAAATATCTCATTGTGAGCAGCTACTCTATAATGACTGTCATTATCTTCGTTGAAATAATCAGACGTTTTTTCTTTAGTATTCAGGCTCCGTGGAGCACTAGTATCCCTGTACTACTATTTTTATGGCTTACCTGGGTCGGCGCAGCTGTCAATGTCAAAAACCGTACTCACTTATCGCTCACCGAAATTAGATTACGCCTCCCTTATCAAGCGCAATTTGTATGCCTCATATTAGATGCCGTTCTCTGGCTAGTTTTTGCGGGCGTCGTTCTTTATTTTGCAACGGATCAGGTAAGGATCGCTTACGACAATTTTGCAATTGTTCAAGGAACTGACGATGTCATGCAGTGGTGGTTTTATATGGCAACACCAGTAGGCTGGACATTAATAATCTATCGAGTGATACAGAACTTCTTCCAAGATTGTAAACGGTACATAAATAATGAGCCATTGATAATCCAGACATCATTAGCGGAGAAAGAAGCATGAGTGAAGGTGATTTGATTAGCATTATTAGTGTCATCGTTTTGGTTCTATTTCTAGCAGGCATCCCTATATTTTTAATCATTGGGCTATGGGTTGTTGGGGTTAGTATCGTCATTGACTTTACCCTCGCTAACATCGGTGTAACGCTATTTGAGGGGTTAAACTTTTTCGGCTTACTAGCATTACCTCTTTTCATTCTAACCGGCGATCTAATTAATGCTGCAGGCATTGCAAAACGACTCTCTGATTTTGCGTACTCTATTTTGGGTTCCATTCGTGGTGGTATGGGTATGGCTGCGATTGGAGCTTGTGGGATGTTCGCAGCCATTTCCGGGTCTAATGCTGGGACAACAGCCACAATTGGCTCAATAATGGCTCCAGAAATGAAAAAGAATGGTTACGACGAAAGATTTTCTGCAGCCACAGCAGCATCAGGAGGAACTGTTGGAATTATTATTCCGCCGAGCGTGATATTCATTGTGTATGGCTTCATGATGAACCTTTCCATAACGGATCTGTTTATTGCAGGAATGCTGCCAGGTAGCCTCATGGTATTAGCGATGATGTTCGCATGCCATCTAGTTGCTCGAAAACAAGGATGGGGAACAGTTATTCCTTTTGTCGCAAAGACCAGTTTCAAATATGCAAGACGCGCTTACCTCGGCTTCATTACTATTGGTGTAGTCGTCTACGGCATTTACTCTGGAGCATTCTCACCAACAGAGGCCGCTGCATTCACCGTTGGGTTCACAATTATCGCAGGCTGTATTCTGACCAAAGAGTTACATTTCAAAAACATTCCTTCTGTGATGCTCAAATCAGGGCAGATTACAGGAATGCTAGCACCATTAATCGCGATTTCTGTCGTCATGCAACAATTACTTTCCATGATGGGAGTCGGTGAAATAATTGGTAACGCACTTAATGGATTCGGAAGCTATTACGCAGTCTTATTTATGTGTATGGGGATTATACTTTTAGCCGGGATGCTCTTAGAAAGCTTACCGGTTACCATTATTTTAGCTCCAATTCTCGCACCTATTGCCACAGGCATTGGCGTCGATCCGATTCATTTTTCAGTTATCTTCTTAGTCGGAGCTGCAATTGGTTTTGTCACACCACCGTTCGGCTTAAATTTATATGTCGCAAGTAGCGTAACCGGGATCCCTTATGGTAAGTTAGTTCGGTTTGTCATTCCTTACTTCACAGCGCTATTTATCTCGTGGGTTTTGATTGCTTTATTACCGAGCATTTCATTATTCTTGGTTCAATTTGGCGGCTAAAGTAGATTAACCGAATTTGCAAGCAATGACCCATTGCTTGCAAATTTATCAGAAAAAACAAAGGAGAAGCAGCATGAGCAATAACGAATCGTCAAGTAATTCAGCACTGTCACGTGCATTTAAGATTACTGAGTTCATCGCTAGTGAGACACGCCCCGTTACAGCGGTTGATATTGCTTTGTTCCTAAACCTTCCTAAGGCCAGCGTACACCGGATACTCAGTCAACTTGAAGAGGAGGATATTATTGCGAGAGATCTCCAAGGTCGCTTCTTGTCTATCGGTTCTCGATTTAAAAAAATGTCTCTAGACGTCCTGTCACATTTTGATGGGCGCGCACCTCGCCAGATGGTTTTAAAAGAATTAACAGACGAAATACAGGAAACCTGTAACTTATCCGTATTAGATGGATATGAATTGTTGTATTTTGAGCGTGTTGAGGCTAATTGGCCTATGATGGTCAACTTAAAATTAGGCTCGAGGTTACCTCTGCACTGTACTGCTAGTGGCAAGCTATTTTTGGCCTTAATGCCAAGAAATAAACGAAAGCAGATACTTTCGACCCTAACACTAGAACCACAAACAAAACATTCGATTACCAACGTCGACGACCTAAACAGAGAGCTCGACGAGATTGGGATTCGTGGTATTAGCATCGACAATGAAGAGCTCATTGAAGGTATGGTTGCCATTGCAGTCCCAGTTTGTGATCAAGACGGAAATATGATTGCAGGCATGGCAATACACGCACCTACATTGAGGTTGAGTGTTAGTGACTTACTCACTAAAGCCGGTAGGTTGAAGCTTGCAGCAAAAAAACTAGAAAGCCTAATGACATTTCAATCCCAGATTACCGATGAGGCGGTAGAGTAACGTGACACGAATAGATGTATCCCAATAGGCCTAAATACCGAGTTCACAAACGAGCACAAGTTAAAATAACAAAGTAACAGGTAGTATTACTTCAATGACTCTTCATTAATCTACAGTGCCTTTGAGCACCGTGGTCTTCATCTCTCTACTTTTAAAACTCACCTTTCGAACTAAGCTATATAGAAGCAACGGAATGCAGATGAGGTACATATGGAGAAACGGGCTACTTGTATATCGCTCATACGACCTTTACCGCTAGTAATAGCCGCCATGTTTTCTGCGCCAAACGCATGGGCCAACAAAGATTACGGCCCCTTAATCAGTTATACCCAAGCACCACTGCAGTCGGTTCGCCTCACCCCGTCGCTCCGTTCAGGCTTCCCTCTTGAAGAGAATAAGGTTGAAGTATTTACAGCCTTAACTGCTGCGAGTATCTGGGCTAACTCCCACGACTATCACTTAGACTATTATCAAAACCAACTTCAAACAGGCCTGCGATGGCAATTGACTACAGCGTGGCAAGTAGAGCTCAATTACCGCTGGTTATACGCCGCCAATAATCATCTCGACAAAATCACCATTAACTTTCACGACCTATTTAGCATCGACCAAGCAGGTCGAGATCAGAAAGAGAGACACCAATTCGACATCTATGCACCAGACCATGGCGTCAATAATCGAGACTTCTCCGGCGACACATTGACTAGCGCTTTCACGCTCTACACCCAATATCAGATCATAGATATAGAAAACCATGGCTTATCTTTTGGCGTCTCCCTTTATCATAACAAAGTCAGCCACGGTGCATTTAAGGGAAACAGCACCGAACAAAGCGCTCAACTCAATTATGCATACCAACTCGACATCAATACCTTCTATACAAGATTAGGATTAGCGAATCAGTCCAGTAGAGAAGTGGAGAATAGCTTTTCACATAAAAAAACGACATGGTCATGGATGGGAGGATATCAACTCACGCTATTTGAAAATCATGAGTTACACCTAGAGTATCGTTGGTATGAAGGCGCAGAAGACGGTGAAACTGAGTTTTCAGAAGCCGCGAATGAAATGATGTTTGGCTATCGCTATCTCATGCAACGCTCGGCAATTGAGATATCCATAATCGAGAACATTTTCAATATGGACAACTCCACCGATGTGGCCTTTCAATTGGCTTATCGGCATCAGTGGTAGATCTTATTTAATTAGAGACAATAGAATCAAAAAAGCCGAACAGTTAAGTTCGGCTTTGAAGTTGTACTGTCACTATTAATAGACAGAGCGACTGCTAACAGAGAGGGAACTACGCACTCATGATTCTTGATACAGCGTTGCGAATGTCTGAGTCGGCCGCATTAGCAGGTAAGCTGAATGAGATGTATTGGTCGCCGCGGAAGCTCATTGAGCGGTCGATTTCTGCTAGGCAGTGAACCATTGAACCTTCAACGATGAATGACAGCTCGATCTCTTTATTATTCATGAAGCCGCCGCTGCGAAACTCAATCTCTTGGTAACAGCCCGAACGAGAAGCAAAGCTGTTGCCTTTTAAGAAGCCCTTCTCTACGTCTGCTTTCACCATTGCCATACCTGATGCTTCCACGCCTCGGATGATTTTAGCCACTGTTGGCAATGGGTGTACGGAGATAAAGTCACGGTCTTTAGGGTCAATCGCGAAGCCTATATCTAGGTTGGTTTCAACCCACACATGGCATTGGTTCATTTGTGCGTTCAACGCGGTGACTGGCGTTTCATCATTTAACTTAAGACGGAATGGAACCAGTTTGGTTTCGTCCGGTTGGATAACGAAAGGCTCTACGGCTTGAATACGACCCAGTGAAAAGGTTTCGTAGCTGGTGCTATCTTCCGTTTCTACTTTTACTTCTGTGTTGAGAACCAAGTTGATCAGGTCGATTTGTTGCTCAACGTCACCACCAACAATGTGAACATTGCCAGACAACTCTCCACCTTGGAAAACTTCAATATTATCTAAGACAGTATCAACCTTTGCTGCACCGATGCCCAACGAGGCCTTTAATTTCTTAAACATATTATTTCCCTTTCTAATTATCTGATTTACGAATAGTTCTTGCGTGACAATTTGCGACACTTACCTCACAGAATCAAGCAATTTGCCCCATCTATGTTGAATAAGGTCACATTGCCCGAGGAAATGTTGAAATCGTGAAAAATTCCGTTACTCTATTTGTATAGTCAAATAAGGTTTCATTATGTCGAAAGCACCGCTCTACCTTCAGATAAAACAGTTCATAGACGACAATATAAGTAGTGGTCACTGGCCAGTGGGTTACCAGATAACCACAGAGCTTGAACTCACCGAGCAGTTCAATGTGAGTCGAATGACGGTCAATAAAGCCATTCGAGATCTGGTGTCTGAAGGTAAGCTAATCAGGAAACCAAGGCTGGGTACTTTTGTTTGTGAACCAGACGAAAAAGCACAATCTCCCCTGCTTGATATCAACAATATCGCGCAAGAGATCAAAGACCGAGGCCAAACGTATGCTAGTCAAGTTATCAAGCACGATAGTATCAAGGCTGATGAAAGCACCGCCACACGGTTAGGTGTAATGATCAATGCCGAAGTATTCTATAGTGAAATCATCCACTTTGCGGACAACGCGCCGATTCAATTGGAAGCGCGCTGGGTGAACTCTCAAGCCGCACCAAAATACCTAGAGCAAGACTTTTCAACCTCTACGCCCAACGAATACCTTTCAAAAAGCTGCCCGTTAAGTGCTATCGAGCACACGGTTGAAGCCATTATTCCAGATTCTCAAATCAGAACGTCACTAAAGCTATCTGAATCAGAACCTTGCCTTCTTTTGAATAGAAGAACATGGAGCAAAGAACGCCTCATCAGCTTTGCATTGCTCTACCATCCTGGCTCTAAGTACAAATTAAGCTCCAAGATACTTCTAGATTAAAGAACATCATCCTGATCGCCGATCACATTTTTGCAACATCAACTTGATTCAGGTCAGCGTTTAGCCTATTTATTTGTATATACATTTAATATTTAGCAAAGATCTAGGTGATTATGAATTTGATCCTCAAAAACGCACGAGTGGTCTCCATGAGTTCGGGAGCCGACGGTTATCAGCCCTCTTCCCCTCAAGATATCGTTATCGAAGACGGTAAGATCGTGTCTATCTCTTGTTCAAACCATGAGGCTCATGCTTATGAGGTAGAACAACCGAGCACTGATAACTCTGCGGATTACATCACCTATGATTGCAAAAACAAGCTCGTTACCCCAGGTCTGATTGATTGCCACACTCACCTCGTATTTGCAGGCAATCGCGCCAACGAATTTGAACAGCGTTTGAATGGTATCTCTTACACCGACATCGCCAAACAAGGCGGCGGGATTCTTGCGACAGTCACTGCAACACGCGCAGCGCAAGAGTCTGAACTGGTTGAAATGGCACTACCTAGACTCGATGGCCTGCTAAGAAGTGGCGTAACCAGCATCGAAGTAAAATCGGGCTATGGTTTAACACTTGAAGACGAACTCAAGATGTTACGTGCAGCTAAAGCGTTAGAAAATCATCGCCGAATTAAGATCACTACCACTCTCCTTGCAGCACACGCAGTACCGCCAGAATACAAAGAACAACCAGATCGTTACATAGATCTGGTTTGCCAAGAGATCATTCCTAAAGCTGCGGGGCAAGGGCTCGCCGATGCCGTTGACGTGTTCTGCGAATCTATCGGCTTCAACTTAGAACAAACCGAACGTGTATTTGCAGCTGCCAAAGCACATGGGCTAGCGATTAAAGGTCACACTGAACAACTTTCAAATATGGGCGGCAGTGCGCTCGCAGCTAAATACGGTGCACTCTCTGTCGACCATGTTGAATACCTTGATGAAACCGGAGTAAAAGCACTGGCAGAATCAGGCACAGTCGCCACCTTATTACCCGGGGCTTTCTACTTCTTGAAAGAGACTCAACAGCCACCTATTGCTTTACTTCGTGAACACAAAATCCCAATGGCGATCGCGACCGACCTAAACCCCGGCACATCTCCCTTTGCAGACTTAACGCTGATGATGAACATGAGCTGCACCCTGTTTGGTACGACGCCTGAAGAAGCGCTACGCGGTGTAACTTGTAACGCGGCGGCTGCCATTGGTGAGTCACAAACCAAAGGCAAAGTCGAAATCGGTTATGCCGCAGATTTGGCTATCTGGAACATCGACCACCCTGCAGATCTAAGCTATCAAGTCGGTGTTCCTCACCTGCATAAACGCATTGTTAATGGCGAGGTGTGTCATGACTCAATCTAAATCCAACGGTATCCAAGAGAACGCAACAACCGTGCATAACTTTGTGTGGACCGGACGTAATGATCTTGAAGATGGCGCACTCGGTACTCGCGTTCATCACATTACCAAGCAAGTGCAAAGTAGTGAGTTAAGTGACAAGCTGACTGACGGTGATATCGCCTTGGTAGGCTTTGCCAGCGATGCCGGTGTTGCAAGAAATAAAGGACGCGTGGGCGCGAAACAAGCACCTAACTTGATACGCCAAGCGTTGGCGAATATGGCTTGGCACAGTGACGCACACATCGCCGATCTTGGTGATATCGAGTGCAATGATGGTCAATTAGAAGTCAGCCAAAAACAGTGTGCTTCTGTGATTGCCAATGCCTTAGCAACCAACAAAGTGATTACCCTTGGCGGTGGTCACGAGGTGGCTTGGGCAACGTTCCAAGGTCTCGCTGAGCACCTAAATAAAATTCAATCAGAACACAATCCTAAGATCGGCATCGTTAATTTTGATGCTCACTTTGATCTTCGTGAATTTGAAAGCGACATCACCGATGTTAAACCGAGCTCCGGCACGCCTTTTAACCAGATCAGTGATTACTGCCACGCACATCAATGGCCGTTTCATTACGCTTGTCTTGGTGTGAGTGCCGCCAGCAATACCAAAGCGCTGTTTAACAAAGCTGACCAACTGGGCGTGTGGTATGAACACGACCGCAACATGACCCAAGTGAATCAAGTCGCTCAACTGATCAAGTTACAAAAATTCATCGTTGAGTGTGATTATCTCTATCTCACCATTGATCTCGATGTTTTCCCAGCAGCTACTGCGCCGGGCGTAAGTGCACCAGCGGCAAGAGGCGTGAGCTATGAAGCGCTTGCTCCTTTTCTAGAACAGATTTTCCAACACAGTGAAAAACTCATTATCGCGGACATAGCGGAATACAACCCAGACTACGACGTCGATGGCCAAACGGCTCGATTAGCGGCTCGTTTATGTTGGGATATTGCCAGTGCAATGGCCAGCGACTAATCCAGCTATACCGATAACTACAACTACAACTACAACTACAACTACAACTACAACTACAACGATATAACGTGAAACAGAAGGAATTCCAAAATGACGGAACACCACAACAGTGACCCTCGTCTCGACACGACTCGCGAAATTCGCGCACCTCACGGCACCACTTTGCGCGCTAAATCTTGGTTAACAGAAGCACCACTGCGTATGCTGATGAACAACCTAGACCCTGATGTGGCAGAACACCCACATGCACTGGTTGTGTATGGCGGTATTGGTCGCGCGGCACGTGATTGGAAATGTTATGACAAAATTGTTGAAGTATTAGAGCGTTTAGAGGACGACCAAACCTTACTTGTTCAATCAGGTAAACCTGTGGGCGTGTTCCCGACTCATAAAAACGCACCTCGCGTACTGATCGCTAACTCGAACCTTGTTCCACACTGGGCGAACTGGGAACACTTCAACGAGCTCGATAAAGAAGGCTTGATGATGTACGGCCAAATGACCGCGGGCAGCTGGATCTACATTGGTTCACAAGGCATCGTTCAAGGTACTTACGAAACCTTTGTCGCTATCGCGAAGAAGCACTTCCAAGGTGAAGCAAACGGCAAGTGGGTTCTAACGGGCGGTCTTGGTGGAATGGGCGGCGCTCAACCTCTTGCTGCAACGATGGCTGGCTTCTCAATGATCGCAGTGGAGTGTGATGAATCACGAATCGACTACCGCTTGCGTACTGGCTATGTAGACAAAAAAGCCACCAGCTTAGATGAAGCGATGGCAATGATTAAAGAGTCAGACACGCCAATCTCTGTTGGCTTATTAGGTAACGCCGCAGACGTCTTCCCAGAGTTAGTTGAACGCAATATCACACCTGATGTGGTGACTGACCAAACCTCTGCCCACGATCCTCTTAACGGCTACTTGCCGCAAGGTTGGACGATGGAGAAAGCCGCACAAGAGCGCTCCATTGATGAAGCAAAAGTGGTGAAAGCCGCTAAGCAATCTATGGCGATTCAAGTACAAGCGATGTTAGACCTGCAATACCGCGGCGCAGCGACCGTGGATTACGGTAATAACATTCGCCAAATGGCACTGGAAGAAGGCGTAGAAAACGCGTTTGATTTCCCAGGTTTCGTTCCGGCTTATATTCGACCTTTATTCTGCGAAGGTATTGGTCCTTTCCGTTGGGCGGCACTATCTGGTGACCCAGAAGACATCTACAAAACAGACCAAAAAGTAAAAGAACTGATTCCAGACAACCCACATCTACATAACTGGCTAGATATGGCGCGTGAACGCATTCAGTTCCAAGGCCTGCCAGCGCGTATTTGTTGGGTTGGCTTGAAAGATCGTGAACGCTTAGGCCAAGCATTCAATGAAATGGTGAAAAATGGCGAACTGAAAGCACCAGTTGTTATCGGTCGTGACCACCTAGATTCAGGTTCAGTAGCAAGCCCGAACCGCGAAACAGAAGGCATGATGGATGGATCAGATGCCGTATCAGATTGGCCTCTATTGAATGCCCTTCTGAACACAGCGGGCGGCGCAACTTGGGTTTCTTTGCACCATGGTGGTGGCGTTGGTATGGGCTTCTCGCAACACTCAGGCATGGTGATTTGTTGTGACGGCAGTGAAGATGCATCACAGCGTATTGCTCGCGTACTTCACAATGACCCAGCAACCGGCGTTATGCGTCATGCTGATGCAGGTTACGATATTGCCAAGCAATGTGCCAAAGAGCAGAAGCTTGATTTACCTATGCTAAACGAAGAACTTCGTCGCCTTTAATGTCTGGAGAGAACATGTTGAACTTATTACTTAAGCCAGGACTTCTTGGCCTATCTGAACTTCGAAAAATCAGCCGTAGCCCTGTGAACTTATCACTCGATCCTGCAGCAATCCCGGATATCGAAGCGAGCATGCAAGTTGTCGAACAAGTGATTGCTGAAGACCGCACTGTGTATGGCATCAACACGGGTTTTGGCTTATTAGCAAACACCAAGATTGCGCCTGAAGATCTCGAAGTTCTACAGAAAAGTATCGTACTTTCTCACGCTGCGGGCATTGGCAAGTTCATGTCTGATGAAACCGTACGCTTGATGATGGTATTGAAGATTAACAGCTTGTCTCGCGGTTACTCTGGTATCCGCCTCAAAGTGATTAACGCTCTTATCGATCTTGTGAACGCGCAGGTTTACCCGTGTGTTCCACAAAAAGGATCAGTAGGCGCATCTGGAGATCTTGCTCCCCTCGCCCACATGAGTACCGTTCTGCTAGGTGAAGGCCAAGCACGCCACAACGGCAAGATCATCACTGGCTTAGAAGCAATGCAGATCGCAGGTCTTGAACCAATCACACTTGCGCCGAAAGAAGGCTTAGCGCTGTTAAACGGCACACAAGCATCGACTGCCTTTGCATTAGAAGGTCTGTTCGCAGCGGAAGACTTGTTTGCGTCTGCAACCGTATGTGGTGCAATGTCTGTTGAAGCTGCACTGGGTAGTCGTCGTCCGTTTGACCCTCGAATTCATCGCGTTCGTGGTCATCGTGGTCAAATGGATGCCGCGCTTGCTTATCGCCATATGCTTGATCAAAAGAGTGAGATTGGTGAATCACACACTTGCTGTGAAAAGGTTCAAGACCCTTACTCGTTGCGCTGTCAGCCTCAAGTGATGGGTGCCTGTTTACAGCAAATTCGTAATTCAGCAGAAACGTTAAACGTTGAAGCGAACTCGGTATCGGATAACCCACTGGTATTTGCTGAAGACGGCGACATTATTTCAGGTGGTAACTTCCACGCAGAACCTGTGGCAATGGCAGCGGATAACCTAGCACTTGCGATTGCAGAAATTGGTAGCCTTTCTGAACGAAGAATGGCACTGCTGATTGATAGCGCACTAAGCAAACTTCCACCTTTCTTAGTCGATAACGGCGGCGTTAACTCAGGCTTTATGATTGCTCAAGTAACGTCTGCTGCTCTGGCAAGCGAGAATAAAACACTGGCACACCCAGCTTCAGTAGACAGCCTTCCAACATCGGCAAACCAAGAAGATCATGTATCTATGGCAACCTTTGCGGGTCGTCGACTGCGTGACATGGCAGAAAACACCCGTGGCATCTTGGCTGTTGAATACTTAGCAGCAGCACAAGGCTTGGATTTTAGAGCACCAAATCTCTCTTCTCCTCGAGTAGAAGAAGCAAAACAGATACTGCGCGAGAAAGTCAGCTTCTACGACAAAGATCGCTACTTCTCACCAGATATCGAGCAAGCTAACTTATTGCTCAAATTGTCTGTACACAACCACTTAATGCCTGAAGGTATTTTGTGTAGCTTCTGAGTCGTGAAATAACACGTCATATAAGCAAGGGCTATCGATTAGCCCTTGTTGCATTGAGCCAGTCACCATATCCCCTGTAAAACTGCCACATACCATCCAACGTATTTATCTAATTGACTGATATATAAGCAAAGTTAACTGGATAGACCATTAGATCGAAGTTAGTTAGCTATAATCCACCCCAGATTTGATGACTAATAGCGATACTATGTTTCTGACACCTTACTTTTCTACTGAAGACAATCAATTTCAATTCACTCGTGAACAAGCTAGCCACTTTGCTAAAAAAGTAGCTGCTGACTTCAACCCAATTCACGATGAAGACAACAAGCGCTTCTGCGTGCCTGGCGATCTTTTGTTTGCAGTTCTTCTGCAGAAAGAAGGCATCAGCCAAAAAATGCGTTTTGATTTTTCAGGTATGGTGGGTAACGGTATTGCGCTTAGCGTTGACAACAAATGTGAGAAAGAAAGCTCACTGGTTGACGAGAAAGGCAAAGAGTACCTACACATGTCTTGTGAAGGTGAAAAGAGCCACGACCAAGCATTCATCGAGCACGTGGTAACAAACTACGTTAAGTTCTCTGGCATGAACTTCCCACACATCATGGTTCCTCTTATGGAAGAACAACAAATGATGATCAACTGCCAACGTCCTCTAGTGATTTACGAGAGCATGGAAGTTGAATTTACTCGCCTAGACCTGTCTCACCCAGAAGTTGAATTCTCTGGCGCGACTTTTGATGTTGAAGGAAAACGTGGCATCGTGACCCTGAACTTCGATTTCAAAGAAGACGGCGAAGTAGTAGGTAAAGGCGTGAAGCGTATGGTAGCAAGTGGCCTTAAGCCATACGACCAAGCTTCTGTAGACGACCTAGTAAACCGCTTCAACGAACGCAAAGAGATGTTTCTAGCTCAGTTCACAGCCGCTGCTTAATCAGCTCTAGAACAAGATCAATAAAGCCCAGCTTGATAATCTCAAGCTGGGCTTTTTTATTTCGATTACTAAGCCAGCACTCAAATCATCACTAAATCCAGCGTCTAACCTTTTGTTTGTAATCAACATATTCTGCGCCGAATAATTGTTCTAGTGCTCGCTCTTCGGGTTTGATTTGGAAGTAATTCATGTAGATTACGAAGCCAAAGCTAAGTAGTAAACTGAAGATATTCTGGAAGAAGTAGCCAAAGCAAAATAGCAGGATGAACAACCCTAAGTACATTGGGTTTCGCGTGTAGCCAAAAATTCCACTGTCCACGACGGCTGAAGCGGTTTCTACTTTGATCGGGTTAACGGTGGTTTTCTGTTTTCGAAATTCCAATATGCCGGATATTCCGATCACACCACTCAATGTGACTCCGATTCCTAACACAATCATTCCATAAGGCAATGCCAGTGTCCCTTGGCTCAACTGTTGAGCGCAGAAGTATGATGCTACGAATACAATAATGAACAGTGCAACTGGTGGTACTTTTAATTCTAGAAATTTCATACTTTTCCTTATTAACATTCCTTTGTTAGTTTAGAAAAAAGCCCAGCAATTGCTGGGCTAAATGTATTAGAGAATTTTTGCTAGCGCCTGTAATGGGTGAGCAAGCTTCTCACCTTCAAAACGCTTCACTTGGCTGCGGCAAGAATAGCCCGTCACCAAGCAACGATCTTTTGGTAAGTCCTGCATTTGAGGCTTCCAGCTTAAACCATATATGTCTTTCGACATTTGTAGCTTATCGACTTCGTGGCCGAAAGTTCCCGCCATACCACAACAGCCGACAGGAACGCTGGTTAACGCCGCCCCAAAGTGTTTGAAGATAGTACCCCACTCTTTTTCAGCGTTCGGCATTTTGGTTTTCTCAGCACAGTGAGCAAACAAGTACCACATATCTTCACTTGCTGAGCGTGCTTCGAACTCACCTAGCGATGGCATTAACCATTCATGCACAGTAAGTACATCAAAGTCGCCGCGCTTGTCACCTAAGATCTCGACGTATTCATCGCGGTAACAAAGCACAAGAGCAGGATCAACACCGACCAAAGGAATTCCGATATCCGCCACCATCGACAAGAAATCCGAAGTCGATTTCGCCTCACGTGCAAAACGATTTAAGAAGCCCTTGATGTGCAACGCTTTACCATTCGGTTTGAACGGCAGCAGTACCGGAGTTTTGCCAAGTTTTTGAGCCAGAGTGACGAAGTCTTCAATCACCTCGGCATCATAGAAGCTGGTAAACGGGTCTTGAACGATCAGCACATGCTGTTTCTTCTGTTCAGAAGACAAGCCTTCTAAATACTGTAAATCGAAGAGTTGCAGCTCTTTACTCGCTAGACGATTTTTGAGCGTAGGCACCGACATCAATGGTGCATCAACATAACCGACCGTTTTAGCTGTTGCCGTTTGGATCCACTTTTGACCCAATGCAGCGTTGACTACTTTTGGCGCTTTCGCCATCAGCGGCAGCATGGTTTCAATGTTGGCAACTAGATAATCTTTTGCAGGGCGCTGGTAACGCGAGTAGTAGATGTTCAAGAATCGAGAACGGAAACTTGGTACATCGACTTTGATCGGACATTGACTCGCACACGCTTTACACGCCAAACAACCGTTCATCGCCTCATGAACTTCATGCGAGAAATCGTACTCATGGCGTTTGTTCATCGTATTGCGAACACGCTCAATCATAGTCTTAACGGGTGTGTTGTCTTTCAACGCTTCTTGCTCAAGGTCGAGAATATCAACGCCTTGTTCAGTCAGTTGACGCAACCACTCTCTTACCAAGCCTGCGCGGCCTTTGGGTGAGTGACGTCGGTCAGCCGTAACTTTCATTGAAGGACACATTGGCGAGCTAGTATCGTAGTTGAAACACAAGCCGTTACCGTTACATTCCATTGCTTGCTTGAAGCTGTCACGAACTTGTACGTCGATCTGACGGTCGTAGAAACCACGCTTGGTATCGGTGACTTTCACCAATTCAGCGTCACTTTCTAAAGGCGTACAGATCTTGCCTGGGTTCATCTTGTTGTGCGGGTCGAATGCTGCTTTAATACGTCTTAATTCGGTAAACAGCTCTTCACCAAAGAAGTCTGGGCCATACTCAGAACGGAAACCTTTACCGTGCTCGCCCCACATTAAACCGCCGTATTTCGCCACCAGCTTAACCACTTCATCAGAGACTTCATGCATCAATGCTTCTTGCATCGGGTCACACAGATCCAATGCTGGACGAACGTGTAATACGCCCGCGTCAACGTGACCAAACATGCCGTAATTCAACTCTTTTGAATCGAGTAACACTCTAAATTCAGAGATGAAATCCGCGAGGTTTTCTGGTGGTACACAAGTATCTTCAGCAAAAGCGACTGGCTTAGCTCGGCCTTTCGCCGCACCTAACAGACCCACTGCTTTCTTACGCATGTTGTAGATTCGGCCAATGCTCGCCAAATCGCTACAAACTTGAAAACCAATCACGCCGGCTTCTTCGCTTTCAACCATGGTTTCAAGGCGTGCAGTCAGCGCTTGAACTTGCTGTTCAACTTCCGCTTCATCTTGGCCTGCAAACTCAACCATGTTGATGCCAAGCATCTCTTTGTTCGGAACATCAGTCAGCAAATCGCTCACGGTGTGCCAAACGATGTCTTGCTTCGCTAGGTTCAATACTCTTGAATCTACCGTTTCAACAGACAGTGCTTTCGCTTCCACCATGAACGGCGCATTACGCAGCGCAGAATCAAACGTGTTGTATTTCACGTTAACCAGTGTGCGCGCTTTTGGAATCTTGGTTAGGTTTAACTTTGCTTCCGTGATGAATGCTAAAGAACCTTCAGCGCCACATAGAACGCGAGTTAGGTCAAAGCTGTCATCTTGTTCGTTGATTGCATTCTTTAGGTCATAGCCTGTTAAGAAGCGATTCAGCGGAGGGAATTTATCTAAGATTTGAGCGCGTTTGTCTCGACAAACCGCCTCTGTCACCGCAAGTGCATGGTGAGCGAATTCACCCTCTACAGGTAAGCCGTGTGATAAATCAGATTCTAGACATGAACCATCTGCGAACACCGCTTGCAGCGACAATACATGGTCAGACGTTTTGCCGTACTTCAATGACCCTTGGCCCGAAGCATCGGTATTGATCATGCCACCCAAGGTTGCTCGGTTACTGGTAGAAAGGTCTGGAGAGAAAAAGTAACCATAAGGGCGAACAGCGTCGTTCAATTGATCTTTAACGACACCAGACTGAACTCTTACCCAGCCCTCTTTCTCGTTAATCTCAAGAACCTTATTCATGTATCGCGACAGGTCAACCACGACACCTTTTGTTAAAGATTGTCCGTTGGTTCCGGTACCGCCGCCACGAGGGGAAAAAGTCACGCGTTCGTAAGCGGATTTAGAAACCACTTTACCGATAAGCACAACGTCTTGCGTTGTTTTAGGAAGGATGACCGCCTGCGGCAATTGCTGATAGACACTATTATCAGTCGCCACAGCCAAACGGCTAGAATATTGAGATTCAATGTCGCCAGTAAAGCCCGCTGTTTTTAGTTCATCTAAAAAGCGTACGACAACTGGATCGACATCAGCATTGAGTTGAAGTCTTGGTAACATTTGCTTCCTGCCCCTACTTCGCTGATCCTATCAGCATTGGGTTATCTGAGATTTATAATAATTTTCTTTGAATTTCGTCACTTTACTACTATTAAGATCATATAAAAAGGTGATCAAATCAGAATCTCAGTGCAAGAATGGAGAAATAGTCACTTTCGTCTTAATTCAGTAACAATATACTGAATAACATTTTGTTTAAGACATCTCCACGAGCACATCACAATGAAAAAAAACAAAACAGTCACAACTGAAGATATCCTTCTTAAACTATGCCAATCAGTCTCAAGCGTACTGACTTCAGCGACGGCTTCTCAGGTGTCCTATTCAGCCATGGTTCAAAAGATCAACAAGACAAGCCTAAAGCCAGATTTTGGTTGCTTCGTTCTGTTTGACGGCGGCTTTTCTGGTCTCGTTGTTATTAATTTTACGTCCAAAGCAGCGCTAGAGATCTACACCAATTACATGCGCAATATGGGCATGCCTGAAAACGAGCTTGCTGTGCTTCATACTTCAGACGAAGTGGGTGATGTATTGGGTGAGTTGATGAACCAATTAGTTGGCGATTTCACCAATAAAATCCGCAAAGAGCTGCAAACCAACATCACACAAAACCAACCGAAAATGCTGGCTCTGAACAAGCAAGTTAACCTTTCTGTTGATACCAATCTCGACCGTCCACAAGCTCGTCGTGTGACCTTCTCTACCGCTAATAACAACATCTTCTACCTTGAGCTTGCGATGGATAAGACTGAGTTCATTCAATTAGAAGAATTTGAAATCGCAGAAGACGAATGTCCAGATAGCATTCTTGAGGCGACTCAGAAAAAAATGCAAGAAGCGAACAAGCCAGCTCAAAGCTCTGGCAATGATTCTGCGGCAGATCTACTCGATGAACTGGGTATCTAGTTTACGAATGCTCTAGACATATTGAAAAAACGTGTCACTAACGCCATCAATACGCTTGATGGCGTTTTTGTTTTTACCGCCAACTGGGCTCATGCAGTTCAATGTTCACCGCCTTCCTTGTTCATCAAACCAGTTTTGCCTTTCTGTTACCCGCGAAAACATGTAAAATGTTGGACTTTTAAAAATTTGCGGTACTGATTAAATTGTCGATGGATAAGAAAAAAGCCCTAAAGAAAATTGCCAAGTGTCTTGAGCTTGGAAATTCTGCGAACGTCAATGAAGCTGCCAATGCGATAAAAATGGCGCATAACTTGATGCTGAAATATGGTCTCGAAAAAGACGATATTGAATTTATCAAGATGGGGAAAACTCAGTCCAGTCACCTGTTACCTGCAAATATCAGTTCTACACTGCTGCGTGTTATTCGCGGTATCAACACCAAATTTGGCGTAGAAGCCGTATTGCTGAATCATAAAGGCCTCAAGCGTGTTGAGTTCATTGGTGAAGCCGACCGCGCGATCTTCGCAGCGTTCGCTTTCGATATCATTTATCGTGAACTGAATGAACACACCGGCCAATTCAGAAATAGCTTTGCTGGCTCTGGCACAGGGTCCTTAGAAGTGACACGCCGCGTGAACTCGTTTGTTTCAGGCTGGGTTGAAGGTGCACTTGAAAAGCTCCCAACCATTACTCCAGACGACGAATCAAACAACAAGATCAACAACTACATCGATAAAGAATTCAAAAATATCGACCGTGAAACGTTCAAGCAGCAACTGAGAGAAGCGATGAAAAACCTCACCGCTGACTATGAAGTTGGCTTGAAGAAAGGTCGTAAATTGTCTGTTAATCGACCAGTTGGCGGTACCCAGGCAGCTAAAAAGATAACTAAATCATAGAGCCGATGCACATTGGCTTAGGGTATTGATAGTGATTACTTTAGTCGTATCACTCGCCGAAGAAGATACGACTTAATTGACAACCACATATCGTATTAGACTTAACTATGAGGTCCCATTGTTTATCGTGTCCAATTTTCCCCCCTCATCATTTCTTAGAACACTATTTCTAACCCTCATCTTTTCCACGATTCAACTGTCCACCACACATTTCGTGCACGCAGCAAGCAGTGATGAATTTTCACTAGAATCACAACCTCAAGATCCAGTTTCTCAATACCAATTGGCTCAAGCTTATGAATCGGGTGTCGACGTTCCTGTTAGCACCAGTGATGCATTGTATTGGTACACGCAGTCAGCAGAAAACGGCAACCCAAACGCGCAATTTAGACTGGGTGAATGGTACTTGGCAGGTACAGGTGTTGAACAAAGTAACAAGCTTGCTTTGGAATGGTTTATTAAAGCGGCGTTGCAAGGTAACCAGCGCGCACCTATCGAGGTAGCAAAACTCTACGAATCCTCGCTAGAACAAGACCTCCTTCAACCATTAGATAAAGCGCAGCTATGGTATGAAGCAGCCTTAAAAGATAATCCACAAGCAGAAGAGGGCTACAACCGCATTTTGGAAGCACAATTCAACCAGCAACGTGCAAAACAGATCTCTTCAATAGAACAGCTCGATGACAGCATCGACTCTGAAATAGACACCAGTCAGGGGGTATCTAAGCACGTTCAACCTAACCAAGCATCACGCTCTAACCTCTCCAGTTCTAACCTAACTAGCTCTGACTATATGATTGGTGCTGCGTTGGCCGTGTTGATTTCAATCATCAGCATTATTGCGACGCTCGTTATCTCAAGAAAAAGACAAGCTCTAAAGTCGGGTGATTCGCGACAGCAACAACAATCACTTGAAGCGCAGCTTAGCTCGAAGGACCTTACGATTAAGCAGCAAAAACGCCAGCTGAACACTATGTTCCACGAATTGAAGAAGCAGAAAAACAGCAAAGGTCTGAGTAATTTGCAGGTGGCCTGCGCGCTATTTGGCTACACACCTAGCTCAATCCCCGACCAGAAAAGCATCAAGATCCGATACAAACAGCTATCAAAGATCTACCATCCAGATGGTCACGGATGTGACGAAGAAATGAAACGTTTGAACAATGCGCTAAAAACCATCTTACAAAATGTTACAAAACCGTAAACAAACACACATCTTCATTTTCCTAGATCTCAAAGATATCGATTTTATTGGTGTTGCAATCGATCCCCCTCTCAAAAACGGGTAACAAACTATTAACTAATGGGTCTTACTTGTGTCATAATTTGCGCCGAAAATACACCTGACTTAAACAGGTGAGGAGAGAATATGTTCACAATAGAAGGCGTTTGTGATTGGTGCAAAAAGCCAAGCCTAGTTAAAAAGCACGACTACCTAGATGGTAAGTGTCATCATGCATGTAACGAGTGCAATGATATTGCAACCATTGATGTTCGCCAGTTCAATATTGGTGAAATTGAAATGAGAGCAAAACTCTCCCAAGCGACATTGAGATAAGCAACACCGTGAAATATAAGAAAGCGCCTAAGGCGCTTTTTTTGTGCCTGTGGTTTTAGATCTTCTTTCTTCTTTCTTCTCTCTTCTTTCTTCTCTCTTCTCTCTTCTCTCTTCTCTCTTCTCTCTTCTCTCTTCTATACAGGTATATACAGTACTTTTCTGCAAAAACCAGTGTATACACCTGTATAAAGCTCACATTTATTCAACTTATGATACAAAACAGCAGATTCATTCAAATTTAATTTATCGAATACTTTCAATGATTTAATCATTTACCATCCATAACCTCAGACGAAATCGTCCAATAATCCCGCAAAAAAAGCTTGATCTTATAAGTAACTAAAACTACTGTATGCACATACAGCATGTATATAAGGACAGCAAAATGATTCAAGCACACGTTAAAGCACAACACTCTAGCCCGCTAGTTCACTGCGCATTTACATCAGTTTCTCGTAAAAGCAAAAATTCAAACGAGGAAGCGTTGTTTGCAAGAATGGCGTTGCTGTCCAATCAACATCAGTGGTTACTGTTTACGGCTCAAACACCAAGACCATCGGCTAAGCAGCTTAAGCAACATAATGTTTGCTGCGACCGCGTTATTCATATGAAAGCCTCTCATCAAATGACTGAGGTAGAGACTGTCGAGAAAGCAATCCGCTCTAAGAATGCGAGCGCGATTGTTGCAAGTGCATCGATTGATCAGTTCAGCCAACAGTACCTAAGAACATTAGGGTTACGCTTTCAATGTGAAGTCTTCTTTATGGATGCAAATTCAGAGCGTATTCACTAAGCCACCTTGCTTAATAACATTTTGGCTCAAAAACATGGTCCACAAACATAGCTTAATCTTTTAGCTAACAAACTTAATTTAACTTAAGAAACAATTCGCCAAAACACAGTCCAAACATACTGCCTTCCCCTGCCCTACAATTCGCCCATTTTTTAGCGGATTGTTAGGCGGGGGTTTTTATTTAAACAACAGATTTAGCAATCGTTTGCTTTTTCTCTGGAAGCAAATAGTAGATTGGGTATAATGCCCGTCTAATCATGTGCACACCGCACTTCTCTGTATGACGTTTGATAAAAGATAGGAATGTCTAAATGAGCCTTGCTGATCAAGTTCTTGCCGTAAATGATGACCTACCAATCCGTACTGATAAACCTGTCCACAGTGGCAAGGTTCGTTCGGTCTACTGGTTAACTGAAGAAGATAGCCAACGACTAATTAAAGAGAAAGGCTACGATGTAGCACCAGATGCGCCTTTAGCAATCATGGTGATCAGTGACCGTATCTCTGCATTTGATTGTATCTGGCGTGGTGAAGGGAATCTTAAAGGTGTTCCAGGTAAGGGAGCGGCTCTGAATGCTATCTCTAACCACTGGTTCAAATTGTTTAAAGACAACGGACTTGCTGACAGTCATATTCTTGATATCCCTCACCCGTTCGTATGGATTGTACAAAAAGCTCGCCCAGTCATGATCGAAGCGATTTGTCGTCAATACATCACTGGTTCAATGTGGCGTGCATACGCAAACGGCGAACGTGAATTCTGTGGTATCGAGATGCCTGAAGGCCTTGAGAAAGACAAGAAGTTGCCTGAGCTACTGATCACGCCTTCAACAAAAGGGATTCTGAAAGGTATTCCTGGCGTTCCAGAAGCTGACGATGTGAACATCACACGCAACAACATCGAAGATAACTTCGCAGCATTCAACTTTACTCAAGCAAGCGACATCGCGCATTACGAAAAACTTCTTAAAGAAGGCTTCAACGTAATCAGCCAAGCGCTAGCAAAAGTAGACCAAACCTTTGTTGATACCAAATTTGAGTTTGGCTACGTCAACGATGCTCAAGGCAAAGAAAAGCTTATCTACATGGACGAAGTCGGTACTCCAGATTCATCTCGCATTTGGGATACTCAGGAATATAACAACGGCAACATCGTTGAGAATTCAAAAGAAGGCTTCCGTCAGTTCTTGCTTAACTACTTCCCTGATGCCGACATTCTTTTGAATAAAGAGCGTATGCCAGAACGTGAAGCATTGGCTCGTGACAATGAACTTCCACTGGATTCTCTAATGTCTCTGTCTCGCACTTACCTTGATATCGCAGCGAAAATCACAGGTGCGGAGATCGTACTGAGCGAAAATCCTAAGCAAGAGATCATCGATGTACTGCGCGCTGACTATGGTCTAATCGACTAGTCGCTTAATTGCTAATTGCTTAATCGCTTAATCGCTTAATCTCAAAATAAAAAGCTCGAAAGCTAATAAGCTCGTAGACTCAAGTTTTAGATACTAAAAGGGCCTCAATATTTGAGGCCCTTTTTACGTGTACGTTTTTACTATTCCTCGAGAGAGATTATAGGCGAGCTGAAGTTACAGCTTAATCGTGAACTCTTCTCCAGAATTACCCGCAATCACTAAATGACTGCGCGATTCAATATACTCGATCTGCTCTTCTTCAAGTGAATATGGCATCACCACTTTGAGCTCATTGATCCCTTCCAGCTTAGCGAGCTTGAGTAAGGTAACAATGTTCGACTCATCACTTTTACGCGTCGACATTGATTTCAATGCCATCTGCCATAAACGATCCTCTGGGGTGCCCAACTCTTTAATGCTATCTCGCCAGACGGTACTGAACACTGGCGCAATTGTGGTGAGTGCTTCCAGAAAAGTCCATTTTTTACTGCATGAGGCGCCAAGAAATGTTGTGTAATCGAACTCTACACGCGTCTCTTCCTGTTTATCCATGATGTCCCCCGACACTTTGGCAACACAATATACTCAATATCTATCAACTCTTTCTTTATAGCAATAGGATATAGAAGAATAGTCTTTTATGACCTTTTGATTGGTTAAAAAGGAATATAAAAATCAAACTTGTAACAAAATAAGCACTGAAAAATCATATATGCATCTATTTGATTAATATTTTAGAGATAAAACTTATCCATCTATTTGATATCAATTATTCGACTCGCTTTTTTGAACTGAATACGCCAACCAGACCATGTCGGTAGCTCCCAACGTTTTGGCGATAACTTTCGGCTACCCGACTGATAATGGACGTAAATCAGCTTTCTTGCGGGCAAGTATTCAACATCGAGTTGCAAGTCGGCAAGGCTCAATGCAAACGGGTATTTTTCCGAAAATTCTGAGTAGAGCCAAGTTGGAATGCCATCGAACGGTATGTCTGCATGATCGAACATTTCCAATTCGCTGACATCAGTAACACCTAGTACTTCAAGCTGCTCTATAAACCATAGCTCAAAGTTAATGTTCTCAATTTCTGGTGTGTATTTAGTTTGTTCATCGAGACCAAGTTTCACATACAACTGCCAGTGTTTGATTTCTTGAGTGCGAGCCTTTGCAAAACCGGGAAGCTGCTCTCCATTTAACACAAGGTCGACGATAGGTTTTAACGATAGTTGCCCTTCAGCGGCGACGAGTTTGGTTGTAATCGTGCGGCCTGCGTACACCAATGCCATCTCGGTAAAAACACCATCATCATTCACAACGGTTTCGCCTTGCTCCCACTCTCCTAGTTCAGCATCAATGAGAAGCTCAAGAGGAATGGGTGTCGTGACCGTCGCTAAGGTCAGTGTTTGCTTAACGCCTCTTCCCGGCAAGCTGTGAGTATCCAACACCAACATCGCTTGTGCATTATCAGGGAAACGGTTCTGACGACCGAGCACCACTTCTAAAACACCATTGGCAAAGGCTTCTTTCCTTTTCAGTCGGCGCACAAACACCAGTTCAGGATGCAGATTCACAATGGTCTTGAGCAATTCAATGCGTTGGAAACGTGACGCGACTTCTAGCTGAGGAAGTTCAAATACCTCCCGCATTTGCTTCGCCAATCCTTGAGCTTCATTCAGAGCCTGTTGGTCGATGTCTAAATGCGGATATTCTCGACCGCGCACAATCTGAATCAACAGGCTTAAATCACACCCTTCCTTCTCTTGTTGCGCGAGCGCTTCAAGATGTTCTGCATTGTTTGGTAACTGATACAAGCGAGCAGGAACGGACAGCGCCGCAGTGAGATCAACCATCGCCTCTTTTAATGCTTTGGTTTTGATTCGAGTAACGATATCGGCATACAAAGCATCAATCGGCAACGGATACAGCTTTTTACCATGCTCGGTAACTTGATGGTCGGCGTTAATCGCTTCCATCGTCAGCAAGGTTTGAGTTGCACTGTTGAGTGATTTCTCTGGAATAGGGTCAAGGAAGGACAAGCTCTCAAGCGGAGATCCACAACATACTGCGGCCAACATAGGTTCAGTCAGCTCTTCACGCTGCAATTCAGGCGGTGTGACTAACTCTAACGCCGCATGTTCACCATATAGACGCACGCAAACGCCATCCATTACCCTACCCGCGCGGCCAGCTCGCTGTTTGGCACTCGCTCGTGATATGGATTTAAGCATCAGTGTGGTTCTGCCATTACGCTGAACGGTGCGTCTCTCTAATCCTGAATCTATCACCACGCCAATGTCAGGAATGGTTAATGAGGTTTCTGCAACGTTGGTCGCAAGGATGACCTTTCTCAAACCATTACCTTCAGTATGGATATTGCGACCCGATAACGCTGAATCTCGCTCTTTATCACTGACCGACGCATGCAATTTAACGACTTGGATATCTGGATTTTTCGCCAAGGCTTGTTCGCATTGCACGATCTCTTTTTTACCCGGCAGAAAAACCAACATATCGCCAGAAGAAGCGATCAGCTGATGATTCACTTCTTCCGCGATACGCTGCTCTAGATGTCGGATATCAGGCAGTGTTCTGGATTCATTCGCTCTGTGCTCAATCTCAACTTGATAGGTTCGCCCTTCACAGCTTATGCGATTCGCATCCAAATAATGAGCAAGGCGTTCACCCTCAATGGTTGCTGAAGTGATCACCAAACGATGACTCGCTTTTTGTTTGAGAATCGCCACCAGCAGATCAATGTCCCAGCGCCTCTCGTGAAACTCATCCACCACGATCACATCAAAACTAGCTAATCCATCTTCTGATAACCAACGCAGCGCGATACCGGGCGTCACAAAAACAACGTTAGTTTGCTCGTTGTATTCCGACTCAAGCTTAATCGCATAGCCCACTTTGCTACCCAACTTCTCGCCTGATCGCTGCGTGAGATATTTAGCCAGTGATGTACACGCGATGCGTCTTGGCTCCACCACTAACACTCGTCCATGTTGAGAGGCCCAAAGTGGCAGGCGCGTTGATTTACCTGATCCGGTTTCCGCCTCTACGACAAGGTGAGAATTAGCGATTTGTTCGTGGAATACGTTTTGATAAGCATCGATGGGAAGTAATGACATAAAATGGCGAGTAGCGAAAAAGTGTGAGCAAAGTATAACGAATTATCGTGTTGAAATTCGATAAGTGTGGGACAGAGGTAAGAATATCATTTTGTTTGCTCAGATCGCGGAGAAACTATTTACAATTGAATAACTAAACCGTTATCATTTTTCAGTTACCCTTTCTCCCATATTAGGCATCTAATGAACAACGATAAACGCCCTCTATATATCCCTTATGCTGGTCCTGCTCTACTAAGTACACCTCTTCTAAACAAAGGCAGCGCATTCTCTGCTGAAGAGCGCAGTTCTTTCAACCTTGAAGGTTTGTTACCGGAAACAACCGAAACAATCCAAGAGCAAGTAGGACGTGCATACAAACAATATTGTAACTTCGAAAGTGATATGGATAAGCATATCTACCTTCGTAACATCCAAGACACTAATGAAACGCTTTTTTATCGTTTAGTTCAAAACCACATCTCTGAAATGATGCCTATCATTTACACGCCAACGGTTGGCGCAGCATGTGAGAACTTCTCAAATATTTACCGTCGTGGCCGTGGTCTGTTTATCTCATACCCGAACCGCGATCGTATCGATGACCTACTGAATAATGCGACAAACCACAACGTTAAAGTTATCGTGGTTACAGATGGTGAGCGTATTCTTGGTTTGGGAGACCAAGGCATCGGTGGTATGGGTATTCCAATTGGTAAGCTAGCACTTTACACAGCGTGTGGCGGTATCAGCCCAGCTTACATGCTACCAATCGTACTCGATGTGGGTACTAACAACCCTCAACGTCTTGCTGACCCAATGTACATGGGCTGGCGTCATCCTCGTATTACGGGTGCTGACTACGATGCATTCGTTGAAGAGTTCATCCAAGCGGTTCAACGCCGTTGGCCTGATGCATTAGTTCAGTTCGAAGATTTCGCACAAAAGAACGCAATGCCACTGCTTGAGCGCTATAAAGATCGCATCTGTTGTTTCAACGATGACATCCAAGGTACAGCAGCAGTAACCGTAGGTTCTCTACTTGCAGCATGTAAAGCAGCGAACAGCAAACTGTCAGATCAGCGTATCACCTTCTTAGGTGCGGGTTCTGCGGGTTGTGGTATTGCTGAAGCTATCATTGCTCAAATGGTGTCTGAAGGTATCAGCGATGCACAAGCTCGCTCTCAAGTTTACATGGTTGACCGTTGGGGTCTGCTACAAGAAGGCATGCAAAACCTGCTTGATTTCCAACAGCGTCTGGTTCAAACCAACGAAAACACCAAAGACTGGGAAAGCGATGGCACTGGTTTCTCTCTACTAGACGTAGTTCGCCACGCGAAACCAACCGTATTGGTTGGTGTGTCTGGTGCTCCAGGTCTATTCAGCAAAGAAGTCATCAAAGAGATGAACCTACACAGTGAACGCCCTATCGTGTTCCCACTGTCGAACCCAACAAGCCGTGTTGAAGCGACGCCAAACGACATTATTCGTTGGACTGATGGCCAAGCACTTGTTGCGACAGGTAGCCCATTTGAGCCAGTCGTTCACAACGGCACAACTTACCCAATCGCTCAGTGTAACAACAGCTACATCTTCCCAGGTATTGGCCTTGGTGTATTGGCTGTGAATGCTTCACGCATCACTGACGAAATGCTAATGGAATCAAGCCGTGCACTTGCTACGTGTTCTCCACTAGCAATCAATGGCACAGGTGCTCTACTTCCACCATTGGAAGAGATCCACACGGTATCTAAGAAAATTGCTCTTGCGGTAGGTAAAAAGGCGATTGAACAGGGCGTTGCTCTAGAGATCACTGAAGAAGCACTGCAACAAGCGATTGACCAGCACTTCTGGCAGCCAGTTTACCGTCGCTACAAGCGCACGGCATTCTAATAAAGCGTACTGCGCTTGGAATAAAGAGCGTTAACGACTCTTATATGAGCCTCTGCAATTGCAGGGGCTTTTTTCTTTAAACTGTCTTGTCTTTTTAACTGATTTTTCTCATTTTTATTTGGTATTATCGAGCACTCAAAAATTAATGCTCAGTGAAAGGACCATACCGAGAGTGAAATTTGATTCTCACATTATCCGTAGCTACATAAAAAAAGCTTACAAAAAACTGCAAGGTTTTCTGTTTGGCGCTTTCCTCGTGTTCTTAGTAGGCAGCGCTGCGGTTATTGCGATCGATTATTGGGTTTCATGGCAAGCGGAAGATCGTATCATCTACGATATAGATGAAGTGCCCGAGCTTGAGGTCGCCGTTGTGCTTGGCACGAGCAAATATTTGGGTCGAACACTCAACGACTATTATAAGCACCGAATCGAAGCCGCGATTGAGCTGTTCGACCGTGAAAAAGTCGACCAGTTTCTGTTAAGTGGTGATAACGCTCATCGCTCTTACAATGAGCCGTGGACGATGAAACGCGACTTGCTGAAAGCGGGTGTACCCGATGAACGCATTAACCTCGATTACGCAGGCTTTAGAACCTTAGACTCGATTGTTCGCGCTAAAAAGATCTTCGACACCGACAACTTCCTGATCATTACTCAGAAATTCCACTGTGAAAGAGCACTATTTATCGCTAATTCTTACGATATTCATGCACAATGTTTAGCGGTTTCAGGCCCTACTCATCATTCAGGCACCTCTATCCGTTTGCGTGAAGTTTTTGCGCGTACCAAAGCCTTCTTAGATTTGTATATTATGGGGACAACGCCAAAGTTCCTTGGACCTAAAGAGCCCATTCAATCGAGTCCAAAACCGGAATCATTTCCGATTCCAAACCCTATGACTGACCCCTCTGTAAACCCTGTTGTAGACCCTACAAAAAGCCCGATTGCAGACCCAGCAGAGACCGATGTGTAGAAAACTACACATTTTGAATTTGTTGCCTCACACTTCCCCATTGTTAAGCAAAAACACACCAACACTCCTTTATTAACTTGAGTAACATTCTTCCAACAAAGTCTGACCCTACATCAAGCTATATACCTCGACAATAATAAGCATGACTCAATGAAGTCACGCGCCAATACAACGAGGATAAACAAAAGGAGCGTCTTATGACGGCACTTGTTACTACACTGAAACACTGGTTGTTTACCCGCAACAGCATGATATTAATTGGTAATTTCACGCTATTTGCAGTTTTGCTCAATACCCTGCCATTCGAAGCGCAAGTGAATACAGGTTTAAGTATTCTCGTGTTCGTTGCCATTCTATGGTTAACAGAAGCTATTCACGTCAGCATCACCGCTTTGCTCGTTCCCCTATTGGCTGTCTTGTTTGGTGTATTCAACACGCCCGCAGCGCTGGCTAACTTTTCAAACCCAATCATCTTCTTATTCATGGGTGGCTTCGCATTGGCAGCCGCACTGAACAAGCAAGAGCTAGATAAAGCGATTGCTGACAAAGTACTGTTGATTGCAAAAGGCAGAATGTCGGTCGCTGTGTTCATGCTGTTCGGTGTGAGTGCTGGCTTATCCATGTGGATCTCAAACACAGCCACCACAGCAATGATGCTTCCTCTTGTTCTTGGCATCATGAACAAGGTTGACCAAAGTGAAGACCGCAACACCTACGTGTTCGTACTATTGGGTATCGCTTACTGTGCTTCAATCGGTGGTATCGCAACCTTAGTGGGTAGCCCACCAAACGCAATTGCTGCCGCAGAAGTTGGTTTAAGTTTCACAGAATGGATGGCGCTAGGTCTACCTATCTCAATGATCTTATTGCCAATCACAATGGTTGTCCTGTACGTGATGACTAAGCCAAAGCTCGACCATAAATTTGAGCTAGACCACGCTCCTGTAGAGTGGACAAACAGCAAAAAAATCACACTGTCTATCTTCCTTTTAACCGTAACGCTTTGGATATTCGGAAAACCAATCAACGCAATGATTGGCGGATTCTCTAAGTTTGATAGCTTGGTAGCGATTGGTGCCATTGTACTGCTTGGCGCTTCTAGAGCGGTGGAATGGAAAGACGTTGAGAAGACAACGGACTGGGGTGTTCTTATCCTATTCGGTGGTGGTATCTGCTTAAGTAACATTCTAAAAGCGACAGGAACCAGCGTATTCTTAGCACACTCACTAAGCGGATTTTTAGAAACAGCTGGCGTACTGCTTACGATTCTAGCCGTGGTAGCGTTCGTGGTATTCCTAACGGAATTTGCGAGTAACACAGCGAGTGCAGCACTTCTGGTGCCAGTATTCGCAACCATCGCTGAAGCACTTGGTATGTCGCCAGTTATTTTGTCTGCACTGATCGCTGTTGCTGCGTCTTGTGCCTTCATGCTTCCTGTTGCAACACCACCAAACGCAATCGTGTTTGGCTCGGGTCACATCAAGCAGAAAGAGATGATGCGAATCGGTATGGTGTTGAACCTAGTTTGTATCCTAGTTCTGACTCTGTTCGCTTGGATCTTCTGGTAAACACTAACGTTCTATAAGCGCATGCTTACAGGAATGCTCCCCTAAACTGGTTGAACTTCCCCCGGTTCAACCAAGACAAAAATGCCCGTTCAGCGTAAGCAAGCACTGAACGGGCATATAAAAACAAGAAACGCTTTCCCTTTTGGTGGCCCCGCGCCACCTTTTTTGTTTTGGCTTTTGGGAGAAGAACCATAAAAACGCCACACGTCACATATGCACGTGTGGCTTATAAACTCATCAAAACAATTTTCAGATTAGTGACTCAAGATCACCTGATTTCGACCTGAATGCTTTGCTTGATATAAAGCTTCATCAGCGCGAGCAATAGTCTCTGTCACTCGCTCTTGTTTCATCTCGGCAACACCGATACTGCATGTCAGCGGATCGCCATGAACCCAAAGGTGCTGGCTGACTAAAAATCGGATTTTCTCGGCCTTTCTTTGTGCTTCGCCAAGATCAGTCTCAGGGCAAAAAACAATGAACTCTTCACCACCCCATCTCACCAACTTGTCGGTAGCGCTGATCGAACTGCCCACCACCATGCTGAACTCACGTAGAATATGGTCACCCATTTGGTGTCCGTACTTGTCATTTACACTCTTGAAGTAGTCGATATCGAGATACAACATACCCAGCTTGCCATGTCCTTGCTTCACATGTTGTGACTGCATTTTCAACCAATCACGAATCGCGTGGCGGTTTAGTATTCCGGTTAACTCATCACGATGGGCCATCTCTGAAAATTCAAAATTCTGTTCTCTCAGTGCGCGATTGACGTTCTTTAAGTGGTGATGTCTTTTCTCTGCGATCACCATGCGTTTTCTTGAACGATGCAATTCTGAAAGTAAGAACACAGTACCTGTTCCGACCCAGATAAACAGCAAGATCAAGAACAAGCTTTCCGCAGAGATATACGAGCCTTCAAACTCGATGCTGCGAATAACAATTCGATGATGGCCTAGCTTCGCACCCGATGCGGTAGCAAACTCGACCATATTCACATTCGAATATTCAGGTGCAGAGTGCTCTAATGCCACATCATTGTCGGCTAACCACCATGTCATCACCTGTAGATTGGCGATTGGGATTTCAATCACACCGCCATCGATTCCTGGAGAAAACTCCATGCCGTTGTACTTGTGCGTGTACTCGTCATCAGGAACTGAATAAGCAGGGTTGTAGTTACGTAGATAGGTTCTCAAACGGCCACTAGAGTCAGCCTCCGCATGGTAATCAATGTTCACTCTAAAGGTGTGGTACTGAGAAAGGTCAAGGCCCGAGGTGATGTCAGGGTTGATACGAATCGACAGCCCACAGTAAGGCCACGGATACTCCGACTCTTTAAGTTCACAGTCGAGAATATACTGCCCATTTTCGTAGGATAACTGGGACGTACTGACTCCCCTATCAACTTGATCACTGGTCGCGATAAATTCATATTTATCAGGGGTAATTGCCGTTATCACACGATTTCCGCTCACACGGTAATACTGCACAATGGCAAGTGTTGCGATAACTAAAAAGATAACAATCTTATGGATCCACTTCACGTCTAAGCTTCCGGCTTAAGGTCCCTATAAATGGGATTTCATGATAAAAAATAACCTGAGTGGATTAATGATATTGATGCCAATAATCCACTAAAAAGCGTTATATCACGCCTGAACAAAATGTCATACCATAATTTAAACTGAGTGTTTACCATCAATTACCCATCGCAATAATCGAGCAATATTGCGTATAAAAGCAGACTCTATTTGTTATACTCATCGCAAATCATCGTTGACCGTATCGCCTGTTCACAAGGCGAGCGAGTGGACGAAATAATAATCAAAATACAACGAGTAATGTCATGTCTTTATTAGCAAAAGGAACACTCAAGAAGATGAGTGCTTCCCTTGATGGTGCGGTTACTTACCGTTTACCTGTAGGTGAAGAGTTTGTAGAGCTAAACCCTCTGATTGGTAAAACCATCAACCTTACCCATACCGGCAATATTTTTTGTTGTTCGTGTGGTAAGAAAACCAAGAAAAGCTACTCTCAAGGCCACTGCTTTGTGTGCATGAAAAAGCTAGCAAGCTGCGACATGTGCATCATGAAACCAGAGACTTGTCACTACGATGAAGGCACATGTCGTGAGCCTCAATGGGGTGAAGAGAACTGCATGGTTGATCACTTCGTTTACCTATCAAACACATCAAGCCTAAAGGTGGGTATCACTCGTCATACTCAAATCCCTACCCGTTGGATTGACCAAGGCGCGACTCAAGGTTTGCCTATCTTGAAGGTAAAAACACGTCAGATCTCTGGCCTGATCGAAGTTGAGTTAGCGAAGCACATTGCTGACAAAACCAACTGGCGCACGCTGCTAAAAGGCGATGGCGACGATATGGAGTTGGTAGAAAAAGCCAAAGAACTATTGCCATTGGTTGAAGATAAGATCCAAGAGATCAGAGCGAAGTTTGGTGACGATGCAATCGAGATTCTGAGCGAAAACATCACTTCACTGAGCTACCCGGTTGAGCAGCACCCAGTGAAGATTGTATCGCACAACTTTGATAAGAATCCTGAAGTGACAGGCGTACTTCAAGGCATTAAAGGCCAATACCTTATCCTAGATACAGGTGTGATTAACATCCGTAAATTTGGTTCTTACGAAGTGGAAGTGTCTGCATAACTTGTAGAACTTAAACGTTTCTTATAGTTAGAAGCGCTTAGTGAATAGCCAAAAAATAAAATGCCCTCAAGTGATGACTTGAGGGCATTTTTCGTTGTCGATCCTATTCGCTTTCGATGACGATTTTAGGCGTTAGAGCGCAACCACATCTCCGTCTACACAATTCTTGCCGTTGGCTTTCGCGCGATAGAGAGATTGATCGGTTAAATTCACGAGTGCATCAATCGTGACACCGTCTTCACAGGTTTGGCTATCACTGATTCCGATACTGACACTCGAATTAAATCGTAACTGTTCATCAATCTTAAATTCGGTTTGATTAAACTGCTCTCGGATCTGATCAGACACTTGACGCGAAATCTGAGGCGACGCATTAGGGATAAATACAATGAACTCTTCACCGCCCCATCGACCTGCGACACCGCCCACAGCCTCAACATTACGCTTAGTAATATCAGCCAATGCGCAAATTACCTCGTCACCCACCATGTGCCCGTAGGTATCATTGATCGATTTGAAGTCATCGATATCAAGCAGCATACACACTAAGTGAGTCTCAGAGACAAGGTGCTCTCTCAGCCACTCATAAATCGCCCTACGGTTAAGCAAATCCGTCATTTCATCGTAATTCGCTTGGTGTACCAACTGCTTTTCCAGCATCACCTTTTGAGTCACATCTTCGAGCACAACCTGAACGGCTGGCTGACCTTTCCAAGTAATCGCATTGTCGTAAATATTGAAGAACCGATGAACGCCGTCAAAGCCAATGTTTTCAACCACGGTACTAGTACCTGACAACTCCCCTGATACGATCGCGTGATAGTGCTTGCTGATGCCATCGGCATTCTGTTTTGGTACCAGTTCAAGGATAGAGTCCAGCTCTAATACTTGCTCGATGGAAGCCGCGCCTTGCATGTTGACCCAAGATTGATTAACCATCAGCGGCTTGAAATCTCGGTGAACCAAGATGCCCTGCCCAGATTGCATGATCATGTCGTGATACATCTTATCTTGCTCAAGCACCGCATTTTGCAGCTGAATCGCTGGGGAAAGATCGATCACCGTGACTTGCAGTGCAGGTCTTCCCTGCCACTCCGTCACATGGTCGATAGAAAACACAGTGAACTCTCTGCCATTACGATCAATATTGGTATAGGTGTGAACCTGAGGGTCGCGTTGACCACTGACCGTTTCAAGGTAATTTTGATAAGCTAAAACATGGTAATCTTCTGAGATTAAATCTAGAAAGCTATCGATATTAGAAAGTAGTTCTTCGGGCGATTGGTATCCATAGATGCGAGCATAGTTAGCGTCAACACTCACTACATTCATATCTTGAATAGTTATTACACCGTACGTGGATTCGAAATTTATTGAAGACATTGCCAACTCCGCACTCTAGCTACACTTCATAAACTGGAGCATAACAACACATCCTGCCAACGCTTCCACACAATCTATCACGCGCTAGGGACATTAATATGCCATCTAGTATATCGTACTGTTGCGGCCTTCTCTACAACTCAATTGCCAACACGAGTTAGTAAAAGTAGACAAGCATCTCAATCCCATTATTCGCGTCAAAAAACAGAAATAGATAACCTATACCAATGTAACCATTATCTTTTTCTACTTTTGGCCTTGAACTGATGAAAGAATCAGCTCCCAACCACTTCAAATCCTGTTCGCTATTCTTTTAAACCTGCGCACTATTCTTTAAACCTACGAACTATTCATTCCAATCAGAGAAATATGAGACTAAGAAGTCGATAGCTAACCGTGCTCTCTGTGGAAGAAAACGACGGTTCTGATAAACAATCCAACTGCTTGTGCCCGCTCCCCAATACTCTTCTAACACAGGGACGAGTTTTCCATTGCTAAGACTGCCATTGAAACTGCTTTTAGGAAGATAAACGATGCCAAGCCCCTCTTCACATGCTTTCAGTACTGCGCTCGAATTGTTACTGCGCCAGCGTCCATGTACTCGCACTGCATTTAACGGTTTGCCCTCTTTCTCAAATAGCCACTGATCACTGTTGGCGATAATACAGCTGTGCATTTTTAACTGCTCTGGATGAGTCGGCGTACCAAATTGCTCTATGTAGTCTTTACTGGCTGCCGCCGCCATCGGGCGATCGACGAGCTTTCTTGCCACCAATCCTGAATCGTCCAATCGGCCATAACGAATCGCGAAATCGATGCCATCTTCGATGAAGTTAACCATCTTGGTATTGAAATTCATTTCTATGGTGAGCTCAGGATGCTCTTTAGCAAATTCCATCAGCGCCGCGGCAACATGGTTCTCTGCAAATGCGCCCGCCGCACTAACACGTAAAGTACCACTCAACTGAGTTTGTTGAGACGTGACTTGTTCATTGGCCTGTTGCAGCCCAATCACCAAGTCTTTGCACTGTTGGTAATAGGTGTGGCCAGATTCAGTCAGGCTAACCATCCGTGTTGAACGCGCAAGCAGAGCCACTCCCACTCTCTCTTCCAACCTTGAAACCTGCCGACTCACATGGCTGGTACTGCAACCTAACTGTTTGGCGGCCGCTGAAAAGCCGTGGCACTCAGCAACTGCAACAAATTCGTTAATCCCTTCAAAGCTATCCATACTTAATCTACTCGTATTTTATCTTTGCTATATAGCAACAATTTTTTGCCTGTTTAGCATATTATCACCTAATTGGTTTAGAACTAGTATTAGAAACAACAAGACGGCGATAGCTAAGTAACAACGCGATACCAAGCTCTAAGCGCTAGCGCCTAACGAACAGCATCAGTGCTTAACGAAAAGCGTCAGCACCTAAATAAAAAAACAGCAGCTCAAAGGGACGAACCATGAAAAAAATACTAATTCCAGTGACTAACCACGCAACACTAGGCGATACAGATCAAGCGAATGGTACTTATGCGCCTGAACTGACTCATGCTCTCAAAGAGATCATTGCTGCGGGTTTTGAGTACGACATCGCTTCTATCAAGGGTGGTAAAGGCCCATTGTACGGAACCGATATTGAAGGGGATTCAGTAAACGCTGAGATCTTGGCTGATGATGACTTCCAAAACCGCATCAACAATACGATTCCTGTAAACCAAATTAATGCAGAAAGCTACGATGCTATCTTCTACCCAGGCGGGTTCGGCTTGCTTTCAGACCTATCAACTAACGAGCAGTTTGCTGCTATTGCGGCTAAACATTATGAAGATGGCGGTGTGATCGCATCAGTATGTCACGGCCCTGCGGCGCTGCTTCCGATTGTTCTGAGCAACGGTGAAAAATTACTAAGCTCTAAATCAGTGACTGGCTTTACTCGCGAAGAAGAGATCGACTTTGGCACCATCAACGACATTCCATTCCTACTGGAAGAGTCTCTTGCTCGTAGCGCTGCGCGTTTCAACAAGGTTCAACCTTGGCAAGAACTTGTGATTGTTGATGAGCGAGTGATTACAGGCCAGAACCCAACCAGCGCACACGCTGTAGGTGCTGCTCTGGTTAAACAACTTTCTTAGTTAAATTAATCGCTTAGTTAAATCAATGGCTTAATAGAATAACTGCCGTTGAACAAACAAGCTCAGTCAAACAAAAAGAGCATACTTCCACGTCAATATTATTGAGAGAAGCATGCTCTTTTCTAATTCTGTAACCATCTAGGTGTTAGTTACTTCTTGCTAGTGACTTCGCAAGATCCCTTCAAGCACATTGAACAGCAAGTCGATCTCTTCAATCGAGTTGTAATGCATACAACCAATACGCACCACGCCCTGCTCTTCAATACCCAACTGCTTCACCAACCCTAATGCGTAGAAGTGTCCGTTCCAAACACAGATATTATGTTCACCCAGCTTCTTGGCGATGAACTCTGGAGAATGGTTTTCAAAGGTAACCGCAAAGGTTGGCGTTCTTAGGTTCGAATCAAACTCTGTTTTCCCGTAAAGCTTTGCCCCTTCAAGATCAGACAAGCGTTTAAGGAAGTACTCACTGAGCTGGCTTTCATGCTTATTATAAAGCGCGTAGCTTTGCTCTAAACGAGAACGCAATGAGTCGGTTGGCTCACCGAATTGCGCCAAGTAATCTACCGCCGAAATCACACCTGCAAGGCCTTCAAAGCTTTGCGTACCTGTTTCAAAACGGCCTGGGCCAATATTGGTTGCAGGCTCAACCTTGTAAGGCTTTAACGTGTGTAGCCATTGAGGTGCAACATACGCAATGCCCACATGCGGGCCGAAGAATTTATACGCTGAACACGCTAAGAAATCACAATTCAGCTGCTGAACATCGATCAAGTGATGTGGCGCGTAATGAACGGCATCGACATAAACCTGCGCACCATGCTGATGTGCAAGCTCAATAACTTTTGCCATGTCGACAATAGAGCCAGTCGTGTTCGAAGCAAACGTCACCGCGACAAGCTTGGTTTTCTCGTTCAACAGTGACTCAAAATGCGCCATATCCAAACTGCAATCTGACTCGTCGACACGAACCTGGCGAACTATCGCGCCTTTGTCGTCTGCCGCTTGCTGCCAGCTCGATACATTTGAGTAATGGTCTAACGCCGTGACGATAACTTCATCGCCCTCTTTCCAATCGCGGCTGATCGCTCGGCTAAGTTGGAAGGTCAG
Source organism: Vibrio sp. 10N.261.51.A4 (assembly GCF_041471945.1). Classification (NCBI taxonomy): domain Bacteria; kingdom Pseudomonadati; phylum Pseudomonadota; class Gammaproteobacteria; order Vibrionales; family Vibrionaceae; genus Vibrio; species Vibrio sp. 10N.261.51.A4. The sequence continues at coordinate 4,039 of NZ_JBFRPJ010000082.1, read as the reverse complement.
AGATGTCATGTTCGCACCGAACACAACGTTACCAGAAGACTCCGCATTAAGCAGTGCTTGCGCCGCTTCTCGCGCTTGCTGCATTAAGCTTGTGGTCTTTTGGCTAGAAAAATAGTGGCCACCTAGGTTTGAATTGAAATGCCCTAGGTATTCGGTCATTGAAGCTAAAACATTCTCAGGAACCTGAGAGCCACCCGGCCCATCAAAAAAGGTCACCGGCTTACCGTTATGGTATTGGCCTAGCGCGCTAAACTGCTGGCGCACATCATTAAGAGTGAAGGACATTGCGCGCATCCTTAGCCGTTAGAACAAACACATCCATGTAACCCATCTCGTCGTGGTCTATGGTGCGAATTGGCTGTGCGTTGTGCCATAGCTTACTGTCTGCAAGCATTGCAACTTCGCCGTCTTCAAGCACTTTTCTAAAGAACGGTGCTTCATGAGAATCTTGGTACAGCATGATCTCGCCACCCACAATGTTATGACGGTTAACACCAATTAAAGCGATGTGGTCGAAGCCATCTTGGTGAACACCTTCTGGCGCAACCTGTGTCTCTTCAAAAATGGCAGCGATGCGGATTTGGTGGATTTCGATTTCTTGCCCGTCTTCAAGCCCATTGGTTTCAATGAACAACTCACACATCTCTTGCATGCCTTCGCTGCTTAGAATCTTCGCTTCAATCGGCTCGAACTGACGAACTACGTCACCTTGAAAGTGATTAATGTCTTCAGACTGAACAAAGTTATGTTTGTCTAGCTCTACGACTTGTCCATTACTGAATTGAACCACCGAGTACCTTCTCAATCGAAACTGACCATCCGCATGCTCTGTGCTTGGAAGCTTAGAGAATGACGGTGACAACTCCTCAACTGCGTGGTTACTGAGGTGGGTAATATGTAGGGTATTTTCGTGAGCATGTAACATCATCGACTCCTTAATGATTGTTAATTTACTTTCGATATTTAACGTTTTGTTTACATAAAGGATACTTGAAGATCTTGTCAAATCAACATTAAACAATCATTTATCCCGTCAGATTTAATAATTCAGACACTAAATCTAACCTGAAATTCAAAAGCAGTGTATAACACCAGAATAAAAGATGACCAACTCTTAAAACTAGCACACTCCACTAGCTAGTTATAAATCCCTACAAATTTAAATTTAACGATATTATTAACTGGCAAGCCATGTTTCATATTGTGTCAGCCCTTTCGCTTCAATACGCCAGCCTCCTTGCATGAGTTCAGCCCTCACTCTCGCCATCATTCATTTCTATGCTTTTGCACAACGAAATACGACCTACCTATCAATTGCCAAGCTATTGATTATTTACACAACAAACTGAAATTGGTTAATTTATGAGTACGCCAGAAACCAAACGCCTTTGCTTGCGCGTCTGGAACAGGTCGAGTTCGGGGGGAACTCGGCCGCCCTCAAGTAGTTTACTTCTTTTAGTCTCGAAGATGTTTGCAGTGGAATGTTGCGGGTGAGATTCACTCGGTGTTAACTGAAAACCAGACCATGAAGCGTTTGAAATCGACGATGACTATGGATGTAGCTTCTAGATAAGCGACGTACGTACGCAAATGTGAGGCGTTCTTCGCTAACACGTTTATGCTCCTTTATACGTCAGCCTTTCTACCCACTCGTATTCTGTTCATTACAGTTTTACCCTATAGAGTTATCCATCCTCTAATCCTGTCAGCTGAAAACCCTCGTAACGTATCACGAGGGTTAATTCGGCCAAATATCATGGTTTTTAGTCCCGAGAAGCTGACCGTTATGTTTAACCTTAACGATTAATAGTGCTTATCAACACTAATAGGCTATATGGTAAACTATATCTATAGTTGCTTATGGAGAAGTATAAATGGCGAGTACCGAACCAAATCGTCACGGTTTAAAACGTTATATCCCTCAAGACATTAGACAGGTTATTAGGAAGAACTCCGGATATGGTTGCGTCATCTGTGGTTCAATGTTCTGTGATTACGAACATATCGAACCAGAATTTCACAACGCGACTGAACACGACCCAGAATGCATGACTTTACTTTGCGGTGGTTGCCATCATCATGTTACGGGCAGACGAAAATCTAAGCGAAATGTTTGGAAGGCAAAGAGCAGTCCTTTTGCTATCGAACGCGGATATGTTAGAGAATCTATTGAACCTACTATTGAACAACAAATAAGGTTGGGAAACAGCTTTGTAGACTCGACACAAATTGTTCTAGAGATTCATGGCAAACCGATTCTCTGGTTTGAAAAACCAAGCGAGCCTGACGAACCAATATTAGTTAACGCTATATTTTACGACTCTAAGGGTAACCCTCAAGCTTTCATAAATCGCAACCAGTTTACAGCCGCTGTTGGTGACTGCGATATTAAGTCAGAAGGTACTTCTATTGAGTTCAGACCTAAGCCCGGCAAAATATCTTTGATATTAAATGTTGAAGCAGACGAGCCGATCAGTATAGATAGATTAGATATGCACTATTTTGGCACTGGGTTTCAGGTCTTACCAAATAAGTCGATGCACTTAACCTCAGGCGATTCTAATATATCTTTGAGCAACATGACTGTTAGTAACTGCGGTGCAGCATTTGGATTTGGCTCCATCCCTAGAACACGTAGCTTCCCTTTGGGTACTATTAAAAGATTAGAAATTGCTTACGCCATAGCAAGAAAAACTATTTATTTTGAAAATACTAATGGTCAAAAGCTTGGATGGTTAAGTGGTAATCTTGTCGTAGACAAAAACTATAATTTTGTGGCGAAACTTGAGCATATAGACGCTTCAAAAATAGGTATTGAGAACCTGTTCGGAGAGTTTGTCGGTTATTTACATCAACATTCTTCATCTTCTTTTAGTGTTGAGATGCCAGAACCAGAATATGAAACTTACGAACCGATTTGGCAGAATCCTATGTTCTATAAAACTAGATTTCTTCGTGTTCGTAATACCTATGATTTGTCCCATCGTCTTTTCGGCCAACGCTAGACTAGTTCTTGTTAGTTGAAATAGTAATGACTCAAAGGATTAAAATGAAAACTCCAACAGTATTTCTCGACACTAACATAATCAAATTCTCGGCCAGTGAACTTGAAAAACTTGTTCCTCACGAAAAGGTGATTTCTTGGGGCGGAATAAAGCATACATTGACTGTCCATGAAACTCAGATGGTTAACCCAAATGAGTCAATTAAAAATAATGATTTGTTAAAAAGTGAAACTTACCTTCTCGAGGATGTTGCAAAACAAGATGCGGCAGGCACGCTTAGGTTTGTTACTCATGATGAGGTTCAATTTGAAAGTTGGAACATGCCCAATTTGAATAGTAAGCGGGGAATGTTTTATGGCGCTAATGTCGGTACTGTGGACTCTCCTATTAATTACTCTCGTAAAATTGCAGGCGGTAATTCCACAGTAAAAGATTTACAGTTTAACTTTATCTCTCAAATCAAAAACGCAAGATTTATTGAGTTTCAAAAAATCGCAGGGGCTTACCAAGGCAAAGACAAACTGCCAAGTAAAAACCAAGCTCTAGATGCTTTCCATCTTTGGTGTTCTGACGCTTCACATTGCGATTACTTTCTGACTCTGGATCTAAGTCTAATTCAACTCGTAAATAAGAGAGGGAAAGATAAAATGTCAGTTAAAGTTGTGACTCCTTCAGAATTACTTTCTCTTATAGCTTCTTAGAGCAAATAAAAGGTGGATTGAGGGGAGTAAAATTGTAGACGTTGACCAATTTTCGGCAATTGAACGCGATCACACTAAATTGAGACAAATCAAACAGTTAATCAATTAACTTTCATTAATCGATTACACACTTAACTCACATTTCATGGCCTGAAGTTGTTCATGATTCGAGTTATAGAAACGATTTTCCAATTATGAGTTTCATTATTTGTAACTACTCTTGCGTACATCAAAACATGCTTGCTTCTTTATAGTCAATTTCAATATAGGGGACGTTAGGGATGGCTAACCGAATGTACGCCCACTTACTTCGCTAGGCTTTGTTGCGTAATT